>JBCCJK010000008.1 GCA_039027815.1 Verrucomicrobiota bacterium | reverse complement strand
GCGGGGAAGGAAGAGCCGGAGTCTTTCGAGCCAGCCCAGCGTTGCTCCTCGGTTACGGTGCCTGCACCGCGCCCTCGTCGCGCCTTGGTCTGGCCCGAAATCCACTCGGCCATTCTACCAGCCAATTCTGCAGCTTGGTATTAGGAGAGTCGATCCCGGAAGTCTTGGTAGCGAAACTCTTTCACCAGGCGGAATTGCTGGTTTTCTGGCTCCCAGGTTCCTAGGGAGGGGTGCTTCACGCCATTGAAGGTGGTGGTTTTGACCATGGTGTAATGGGCCATGTCTTGGAAGACGATCCGGTCTCCCACGGAGAGGGGCTGCGGAAAACTGTAGGTTCCGATGACATCGCCTGCCAAGCAGGTGGGGCTGGCGAGTTGGTAGCGATAGGCAAATTGCTCCGGTTCGCCCGCGCCCTGGATGGTGGGCCGATAGGGCATTTCCAGGACGTCTGGCATGTGGGCGGTGGCGGAGACGTTCAGGAGCGCGATGGCGCCGGCGTTCTCGGTCAAATCGAGGACTTCGCTCACCAGCACCCCGGCATCGAGCACGACCGCTTCCCCGGGCTCGAGAAAGACCTCGACTCGGTAGCGTTCCCGAAAGCGGCCAATGAGCCGGACGAGTCGCTCGACGTCGTAGTCCGATCGGGTCAGGTGATGCCCGCCGCCGAAGTTGACCCATTCGAGCTGGGGGAGCCACCGGCCGAAGCGTTCTTCCACGGCGGCCAAGGTGCTTTCGAGGGCGTCGGCATTTTGCTGGCAGAGGGTGTGGAAGTGAAAGCCTGTGATGCCTGCCAGATCCTGGCCCTCCAGCTGAGCTGCGAGAACGCCGAGGCGAGATCCGGGCAGGCAGGGGTCGTAGAGGGCGCGGTCCTGGGTGGAGTGTTCGGGGTTGATGCGGAGGCCGACTTGGATGGATCGAGGGGCGGCGGCCACCCGTTCGCGAAAGCGCGCCCACTGCGAGAGGGAATTGAAGTCGAGATGAGTGGTGAGGGGAAGGAGTTCGTCCACGTCCTGCTCGCTGTAAGCCGGAGAGTAGGTCAGAAGGTGGCCACCTCCAAAGTGCTCGTGGCCCAAGCGGGCTTCCCAAGGGCCGCTCGCACAGACTCCATCGAGGCTTTTCCTCAGCAGTGGGAAGAGGCTCCACATGGCAAAGCTTTTCAGGGCCAGCACGATGTGGCAGCCGGCCCGTTCCTTGATTTCGGAGAGTCGGCTGAGGTTTTCCCGCAGTTTCCCCAAGTCGATGACGTAGGAGGGCGAGGGAATTTGAGACAGGTCCATGGGCGGACGCGCACCAAAGCCAGAATCGCGCTTTCTGAAAACGAAAAAACGGGTGGTCCCAAAAGGAACCACCCGCTTTCCGGGGAGGGTTGGGGGAAAATCTTAGCGCCGACGGCGCAAGAAGAGGGCGGCCCCGCTCAGGCTGAGGAGGAGGGCGGAGGAGGGCTCGGGAATGGCCTCTTTTTTTGCGAAGTCGTAGAAGCCGGACTTTTTGATTTCAAGTTTTTTGAGCGAGCCATCGCTATTGTATTGGACGTTTTCAGAGATGAAGGGATGCAACCAAACGCCGATGGTGTCGCCGAAGAGGGCTCCATCCCAGTCGGGCTCGCTCAGGCCGTAGGAGGCGGGCCAAGTGGAAGCGAGATTGAGGTCGGTGGTGTCGACGGTCAGGCTCATGTCGATGCTGCCCGGTCCGGTGGAGGCGATGGCTTGGATCTGGGTGTCGAAGGAGGTGTAGAGGAGGTCGCCCGGGTTTTGCCAGCTACTGGACGAGTTGGCCCCGTTGTAAACATAGGAGCTGACGATCGGATTGTTTGGATCACTCGCGTCGAAGTAGAAGATGGCGTATTCATTGACGTTGCCTTTGGGATTCGGTCCGTCGCTGACCACGAACCAGTAGCCGTTGGCGAGGGAGCCGTTGTTCTCCGAGAAGGCGATGTCCAGCAGGAGTTCTCCGGTGCCGGCGTTGTAACTGGTCTCAAAGCTGTCGATGAAACCGGCACGGGCGCTGTAGCGCTGTCCGTCATTGTCCATGACTTCGTCTTGATCCAAATCCTCCGCGCTGAACGAGAAGACTTGGGCGCTGAGGGGCGTGGTGAAGCTGGCTAGCAAGGCAGCCAGAAAAATGGGTCGTAGGCTCATGACCGCCGAGCCTGCACTCAAATTGCACTTATAACAACTCAAAAATATAAAATTAGCGAAATTTCCAAAATTTGCGACGCAAAATAGAAATTCAGCAAGCAAAGGACTTTGCGGTCGACCCGGCGGGGCTTTTTGGAATAGTGAAGGGTATGACGGAGCTGCCGGAGTATCGCAAATCGCCTGAAGAGCTGGCGCGGGTGCAGGCGGCGCGGGCGATGCAGGAGAGGCCCGCCGAGAGGCAGAACCTGTCGGGGATGCAGTCGAGGGCGCCTTTTTGGCTGGTTGGGCTGGGCTATCTTCTTTCCCTGGCTTTTGGCCTGGGCTTGCTGGTAGCCGGGTGGATCGCTCTGGCCAAGCCCGCTTCCCGCCATCACGCAGCCCTCATGACGGTGCTGGCCGTGTGCACGCTTTTGGCGTGGGGGCTGTCCGTCCGTCATGAGGAGCGCCGACTGCGAGAGGAAGCGGCGGAGCGACTCAAGGAGAGTCCGCCCCCGGAGTCGGCGGAGCTGCTGGGTCTATGAGGGGAGTGGTGGCGGGATCCAGCAATTTCTCCTCCCAGGGGAGGCCATGGCGGGAGAGGTCGGCCAAGAAAGGGTCGGGGTCCATTTGCTCGATGTTGAAGACGCCTCGGCCGGTCCAGGTGCCTTCGAGCATTTGCTTGGCTCCGATCATGGCCGGCACGCCCGTGGTGTAGCTGATGGCTTGGGAATTGGTTTCCCGGAAGGCTGCTTGGTGATCGCAGAGATTGTAGATGTAGTAGAGCCGGGGCTGCCCGTCTTTCCGACCGCGAATGAGGTTGCCGATGCAGGTTTGGCCGATGGTGCGGGGGGCAAGACTTTCTGGCTTCGGCAGGAGGGCCTTGAGGAATTGGAGCGGAACGATGGAGCGGCCTTGGAAGTCGATCGGATCGATCCGAGTGAGGCCCACGTTTTCGAGCACCTTGAGATGCTGGAGGTAGCTCTCGCTAAAAGTCATCCAGAAGCGAAGCTCTTTCACGCCAGGGACAAACTTGGCCAGGCTTTCGAGTTCCTCGTGATACATGAGATAGAGGGGCTTCGGTCCGATGCCGCCCGGGAAGTCGAAGGAGCGCTGGACGCTGAGCGGCTCGGTCTCTTGCCATTGGCCTTCTTTCCACCAGCGTCCTGGGGCGGTGACTTCACGGAGATTGATTTCGGGATTGAAGTTGGTGGCAAAGGGCAGGCCATGCTGTCCGGCGTTGCAGTCGATGATGTCGATGGAGTGAATCTCATCGAAGTGGTGCTTGAGCGCATGCATCGCGAAAACGCTGGTCACGCCGGGGTCGAAACCGGAGCCGAGGAGAGCCATGAGGCCCGCTTTCTGAAAACGCTCGTGATAGGCCCACTGCCAGCGATACTCGAAACGTGCGGTCTCGGGCGGCTCGTAGTTGGCGGTGTCGAGATAGGGGACGCCCGCAGCCAGACAAGCTTCCATGAGATTCAGGTCCTGGTAGGGCAGGGCCAAGTGGAGGAGGAGAGCGGGCTGGATTTCACGGAGGAGCTGGGTGGTGGCTCTGACGTCGTCGGCATCCAGGGTGTGGATTCGGATTTCGCGGCCATACCGTCCGCGAATTTCGCTCGCGATAGCCTGGCATTTGGCCGGGGTGCGACTGGCGAGATGGATCTCCGAGAAGACTTCCGGAAGCTGGGCGCATTTGTGGACGGCGACCCGACTCACTCCCCCTGCGCCGATAACTAGGATGCGAGACATGGCGGCTGAGTTTGCCTGCCTGCACGAGCATTGCAAACCCAATGCAAATCCGATGTGAATCGAAGGGCAGAGAAAGTCGCTCCGACCCCTGTTCTCTTTAGCGGCGCGGCGGCGCGCCCGGAAGACGCGGGCCTCGCTGGTCTGGACCGAGGGCAGAACGGGGCGGGCCGGAGCGCTCTTCGGAGGCGTTTCGCAGCTGACGTTGACCACTTGGTCCCCGTCCTCGGTGGCGGAGGCTGGGATCCGGGGTGCCCTTGAAATACCGGGGCACAAAAGGGAAGGTGTCGGTCAGGTAATAGTGATAGATGCCCTCGGGGTATTCGGGCGTGCTGCCGAAGGTGCCGTTGGCTTCATCGAGGTCGCCAAGGCCGTCCACGTATTCAAAGTCGGCCAGAAACCTGCCATCGAAGGCACCTCCCGGGCCATCGGGTCGAAGGCCTTCTTTTAGCTGGTAGCTTGGCCGCGGGCCCTCTCCAGAGGTTTCGACATAGATGGGAAATCCATCGGCTGCGTAGCCCACCAGGAGGAGGGTTTCCTCATCCGAGCCCGGTAATTGTCGGAGTAAGCCAGTGGGGATTCCATGATAGTGGTAGGCTCCGGTGGATTGCACGTGGGCGTGGTTTTGATCGGTCCCGAGTCGGAGATGTCCCGTCATGGCGGCGTAGCGCCAGCCGCTGCGCCGGTCGTCGTTCCAGAATTCGGCGGTGTTGGGATCGAAGGGGATGCCATTCAAGGCGACGCCGAACGGTTGCCGTTCGAGGGGGGTCAGTTGCGCGGCTTGGCTTGGATGCAGGGGCAGACGGTAGAGGTGGTTTTGGGCCTGGATGCGGTGGGGGTTGCCTCGATTGGGGAAGGTTCCGGTGGGGTGGTTGGGAATGCCATTGGCCTTCACAATCCGAAAGGCTCCTTGGGTTTCGATCGAGACGGCCGGGTCGGGCAGAGATTGTCCGAAGGCGGCCAGGGGGAGGGAAAGGATCAGGAGGGTTCTCATGGCGGGGTGGGGGTTTGGCCGGATGGAACCGGAGGCTTGGCCACAAGTTGCGGCGGGCGGAAGTGCTGGAGGATGGTGTAGTGGAACAGGAGATCTTCCTCTGCGGTGCCGCGACCGATGTTGTGCAAGACGAGGAGGTGGCCAGCGGGGGAGCGCCGATCGGAGAGGATGCCGATGTGAAGGAGGCCTTGACCGTTCAAATCCCAAGTGACGAGGTCCCCGGGCGCGTAGTCAGCCGGGTTGGGGGTGGGCTCTTTTTCCCAACCTTGGCGGGCGAACCAAGTGGCTTGGTTGGGAACGCGGCGATGGTCGATATGAGGGTCGGGTCCAGCCAGCCCCCAGCGCTGAGGGTAGCTGGCGAAATGCGCGCGCATGTCTTCGTGGATGGCTTTTTGGAGATCGACGGCGAAGGCCTCGCGAAACGCTCGCACCACGACATCGGTGCAAACCCCCGTCTGGGGAGCGACATCGCCATTGGGGTAATCCAGGAGGACGTAGCTGGGATCGTAGCGGGTGGTGATGCCAATTTGCTGGCGAGCGGCCTCCACCAGAGGCGGAGCGGCTTCCAAGCGGGCGCTCTGCCACAGGAGAAGAATCAGGAGGGTGGTGGATTTCAAGAAGCAGGCCATTGCAAAACGGGATGGGGTGAGGTGGGTCCGGGTAGCGCGATCGTTCCCAAGCCGTCGCCCCCTCCGACGAGTGAGCCTCGTCCAAGCTTCAAGCGACGGACCGTTTCGGCGGCGGTGCAGGCATCCAGAAGATCCTTGGGGCCAGGAGCGCACTGCGAAAGGTCGATTTCGAGGGATTGAGTTCCTGCTTGGTGGAGCTGGCGATAGCTGGCGGTGGGAAACACTTCGTAGGTCTCCAGCGCGGGTTGCAGGCGGTCGAAAAGGGCGAAACCGAGCGCCATCCACTCAGGGATGGGGTCCGAGGCTAGCGGCGACCATTGGGGATTGCCGAGTTTCAGGGCTTTGATGGCGACCTCACAATGTCGCCCCCGTCCCGCCTCCCGAGGACCCCGCGCGCGCCACCGGTCGCTTCGCCAGAACCACTTTCGGGGGCGGGGGAGGGGGCACCGGGGCGCATCGATCCCGACCACCCCAGCACCATCGGGACAAAGATCCAGCATCCAGTCCCCGATGGAATCGGCCTCGTTGCCTCGTGAAAACCAATGGCTTGTGACGATTTTACCCCGATGATTGAGAACTGCGACGACGCATCCTCGTTGGATTCCGACATCGATTCCGAAAAAATGGGAAGGTTTTACCGGCGACATGCTCCCGATTGAAACGAAATCTTCAGATACAAACACCTCGCAAACAACGAGAATACATTGACCATACATTAAATCGGCTGATTTTGGCACAATTTGCGCAAACTGGCAGACTGGCTGCTCATTGATTCGCCGATGTTTTTTGTGAAAAACGACCCAGTTCGTTGAATGAAGCTCTTCCTGACAAATCGGGGCAAGCAGGCCCATGGCGGGTTGACGCTGGTGGAGCTCTTGACTGTGATGGCGGTGATAGGCGTGCTGGGTGCCGTTTCCTTCCAAATGATGAATCCCCAGTCCGCTGGTGCGGTCGTCAGGGAGTCGACCGGGACAGTGCTCTCGCTTTTGGAACAGGCGAGAGCCAAAGCAATTCTTCAAAGACAGGGAGTGGCCGTTGTCTTTGGAAATCCAGGCACCATCGGCGCCGGGGCCAATCCCGAAAATAGGATGCAAATCCAAATTCTGGAACTTGGGGAGGAATTTCCCAGCTCGGGGCCTCTCCCCTACACCAAAGTTGTGGAAATGGAGCAACTGCCCGCTGGAGTTATCATTTCGGAAGGATCGGCCGAGGACGGCACGCAAGCGCCTAATTTTTTGACTTTCCCAAAACGCACCTTTGCCGAGGTGGATCCCGAAACAGGCATCGCCGGGGAGGCAACCTCGGCTTTTTCTGCCATCACGTTTTCTCGATTGGGAACTGTCTCGTTTCCCAGCGGTGCAGGAGATATCGAAATTTCGGTTGGTTCGGGTCGCTATGTGGGAACCGAGGTCTTTGAGGACGAGAGCAATCAGGAATACCTACTCTTGGGAAGGAGTACTGGACGGGCCTATTGGGTGAGGCCGTGATGAAGCCAAATTCAAGCCGAGGATTTTCAATCACCGAAGTCGTGATGGCGATCGGTATGATCAGCCTAATCGTTCCGGTATTCCTGACCGCGCTCACGGTGGCGGCTCGGACGGGCGAAGAAGCCACCAAACGCAGCCAAGCGATCTTGGCCGCGAAAGTGGTATTTGAGGAATTGGAAGCGGCTGGCGCTGGATTTGATTCGGTTTTTGAAATGAGTGAGAGCGAACTGGATAATTGGCCCACGATCGCAGATCAGTATCTCGCGCTTTCCGAAGACGGCCTTCTTCTCGGGAAATTGTCTACCGAACAGTATGAGAACGGACTGATCAATTTTGGTTCCAGCCCGATTTTTTTCATGGTGAAAATTGTGGGTCGGCCGGCCGATTTTGACACTAGCGGCGGGGACGCTCGCTCCGCCCAAGTCGAATTGTCTCTCGAATATCCGGCCGGTGCGGAGAGCACTCGGCGTGAATCCATTGAGTTCATCTCGGTAGTCACAAAATGATCTGGGCCAAACAGCCATCCAGAGCGTCTAAGCCAGGCTTTACCTTGCTAGAGATGCTGGCAGCGATGGCGGTATCCATCCTCGCTCTCACAATGATGGTCTTGGCAGTGAATCACGGCGGGAACTCAGCTGGTCGAATCCAAGGAAACATTGAGAAGACGAGCGAAGGGCGGGCAGCCGTTCTCATGCTAACGGAAGACTTAGCCACTTCAGTGTGGCCGGAGGGTTTTCGGTTGGTAGAAGGAAATGACAAATTCGCCGACGGCCCCCGTTTGGGTTTTTACACCCTAAAACCAGACTTTGTGCAGGCTGAGGAAGAGCGGGTCGGCGATGTATGCGAAGTCACCTACTACTTGGACGTCGTCCCCGAGGGGTTCGCCAATTCGCCTCGAGTGGTCCCAAAGTTAATGAGGGGATTTTCGGGGAGCGCGACTGTCTTTGCGGAGAGAAGAGGCTCGGCCGATCCTGAACCTACGGAGGTGGTCTCCGAAACTACTGATGAAGTCGTTGCCTACGGAGTGGTGTCTTTTGATCTGCAGCCAAAATATCGCAACGATTCGGGAGCAGTCCAACAGTGGACGGCCGGACTAGAAGTGCCTCCGGATTTTTTTGAAGTGGAATTGATCGTCGCAAATCGATCCCTCACCCGTCGTTTTCAAACAGCTGACGAGTGGGGGACGTATCATGCCCGATGGTTGGGCCAATGGGAGACAAACAAAGAAGTGAATGTCTTGACTGGCCGAATTCCTTTTGGGCCCAAGTAACCGTGATCCAAACTAGCATGAAAAAGAACCATTCTAGAAAACGCCAGCAGAAGCATCCCAAAGGTGGTGCCACGTTGGTGGTGATGATTTTTCTCATGGCAGCACTCCTGGTGCTCCTCATTGGAACACTCAGCATCACTCGACTGGAGTCGGGAACGGCTCAAGCTTATTCAGACCAATTTCAAGCTGAGCTGATGCTGGAGGCGGGCCTGGAGGAATCCAGGAAACTCCTAAGAAGCAATATGCTGAGGGATGATTTCGTCATTCTCCGCGAAGAGGTGCCAACCGACGTGGGGGGAGCCAACGCGCCTTTTTATTACCTGGCACGGCCTGAAATTGATGGTTCGGAGGTGACTTATTCCTACTCGCCTCTTTTCAGCAGCACGCAGATGCCGAGGAGAGAGGCAACGCTTCGGGTGCCGCGTCAAAATGAGGAAGACGGAAACAACGACTTTGGCGTCGATTTTTATGCCATGTCCGGGCAAGACCAAGTCGCTGACATGCCGGCAATCAGAGGCGATGCCGCCTCGAAAGCGGAATGGATCGAGGTCTCCGATGAGAATGGGAAACTGGTTGGGCGATATGCTTTTTGGATCGAGGATGCCCAGAGATACCTCGATGCAGAGGCGTCGGGCAATACCAATGGTCCAGACGGGATTCATGAGCGGTCTTCCTCCGAAGTGGCGGCCCCACCGGGAATGGCGGAACAGGAAATCGATTCGGGAGCGGCTCAAGTCGCCTTGTTTGCTCTCTTTCCCGAGGCTGAAAAGGAAGACCAAGCTTTGGAGGGTGCCAATCTGGACAATCAGCTGATTGAAAACAGGAATCTTCTCGTTTCACCGGAGTCGGTTTTGGCCGCCGCGGAGGCACCACTGGGTATGGAAAGAGATTCCGATGGCCGGCTGGTTGGCAATGAAGAGTGGAGGATTCTGGAAGAAGCCACTTTGGCTGGGCTCCAGCCCTATGAGGAACAAGCTCTGGTGCCGCCTCTTGAGGGAATCGAGGCCGTGGTCTGGGGGCGTCCACAGAAGAATTTGAATGAGCTTCTTCAACGAGCAGATCGCAATGAGGCTGTCATCGAGGGGGGAAACTGGATCGAGGAAGCTCTGCCAGATTTTGTAGAGCAACGGCCGGGAGGTTTTCCAGATGACTACGAGTTCACGCTCATGGCCTCGATGCTAGACTACGCAGATGTTGATCTTTATCCGACGGTGTCGCGAGGAAGCTACTGGGGTGTAGATTCAAGCCCTTTTGTAAGCGAATTTTTCTACCGATTTGCTTGGTATGGAATGCATCAACATACAGGTGGAGAGCTGGTGGTATCCGGGATCGATGATGGAGACGAGCAATTCGATCGTATTGACGTAGGAGAAAGAGATCCGGGAAAATATCTTCTCCTGCGAACCGTCCTCTTTGTGGAATTGTGGAATATGGCGAACCAGGAATTTGTGGGTGATATCAGTTTAACCTACGAAACCGATGCCGAGATCAACGCCGGGTATCTACCAAGTAATGGTGGGTTTCTTCAAACGGTCAGTTTCGAGCTTGGCGATTCAGATGTGCTTGGCGATGAAGATCTATCAGATCATAGTCTTTCACCCGGTCCAGACGGTTGGGAATTTGCGCCAGTGTCGGTTCAACTTGAGCCAAATGAACATCAGTTGGTGCGTGTCGGTGAGGTCATTTACACCTTGCGGGTATGTGATTTAGATGAGTTCATCATTGATCCGGTCGAGACCGCACCAGACAGGTCTTCTTCCTATAAGCTTTTTGTAGATGGGGTTTTGGTGGATGAGTCTTTGGGAAGCTTGCAGAGGTTCAGTCCTCCTAGCACGCTTGGGCTGTTTAGGGACTGGGTTAGAACTGACGGAACGATTGCGGGACACTCTTCAACAAAGTTTAGCACAGGGGGAGGATTTTATAATAATATGGGGGATCCTCGTATGAGTCGTTATTTGACGGGATACCAAAGCGTTAATAGCTACCCCCAGAACCATAGTCCAAGCCAGCGTAACATCCGCAACGGAAGTATCTACCGAAATGGGAGTGGCTCCGAAAAGGTTTATGGCAGGGTGATGCCTTCAGAGTGGCCCGACAGGGGGCATGACTCCCTGGTAGGGAACCTTTCTTTTACAAACTCCAGTTCAAATCGCGAGCGGGTTCCCGACCACTCCAATTTCCTCGGAGACATCGCACCGCCTGAACCGGCTAAGGCTCCCATGAGGGTATCCAATTCAGGAGTGTTTTTCAGTGAAAGCTCGTGGGGCAACATCTATGACCCTCTGATGTGGGACGTAAACGGAGGCGGCAGTCGCTTGTATGATTTCGTCTGGCCGAGTATCAGCCAGTCGACGAGCGGGAGTAGTGAACACGGAGGTGGAAACACTTTGCGGATCGGGAGACCAGAGCATCCTCGCTTTGACGCCCCCGGCCTCAGGGCGAGCCATCTGTTGGACTTGTTTCACGCTGGGCAACCTTATGATTCCGCGAAAATGGTAGGAGGCACGACCCTTCAGGACGGAAAAATCAACATCAATACGGCCTCCAAAGACGCGATTCGAGCCGTTCTTGCTGGAAAATTGGAGATGGATGAAGCGATTTCCCGAGTGACTCTCAACAGCCACAGCCCGCAATTTATGAGTTGGCCGACAGAAGGGATCGAGCTTGGGGCCCCTACCAGGGATGAGAGAGCAGATGAAATGGCGGAGGCCATTATCGAGAACCGCCCCATCTCTTCTCTTTCTCAAGCGGCTGACTTTGCTAACGAATCGGGACAGCTCATTTTTGGAAATCCTGCGCTCTTCGCGGGCGTTGGAGGCCTCAGCCAATCTAGTTCTGGTGAGGACTTGCAGTGGTCTGATGGGGCGGCCGAGGAGCTCTTCGGTCGCCTATACAACTCCTCTTCCGTGAGGTCTCGTAATTTCCGCGTTTTTATCGAAGGACAAGCCATTCGGCGTCTTCGTGATGGGACGATTCGAGTGGAGGGATCAACTCGAAGAATGTTTCAAGTATTTGTCGATCCAGGAGTCAGGAAGGGGGCTAATGATACTGATCCAGGAGGAATTATCCCTGAAAATTCAACTGTGAAGGTTTTGTATGAAAGAGCTCTTTAGAAAATCGCTTTCGATCTGGTGTCTGTATGCGGCCCTCCTGGGCGGAGCGGGAGCGCAGAGTCTCGACAACTACGGCTTTGTGAGGTTTGTCAATCTCGTGGAAGCGGGTCAGGGGAACCTGAAGGCGTCGATCGCGGGGAATGACCTCAAGAAGCGGGGCTTCGAACTTGGAGAGAGATCATTTCCGATTCCCCTTCCGTCCGGAAACCACGAGTTGAGGGTAGCTCGCGAGGGCTGTATGCCCTCAGTGCTCACGATAGAGGTATCCGCTGGAAAGACGCAGGCGGTCTTCGCTCGTTCGGTCCCAGAGTTTGGGGATGATGGGGAACTTCTGAGATGGTGGATTCGCTTGGTGCCGGTAGAACACGCCAGCAGGGGCGATGAGCGTGGCGTCACTTTCCTGTCTTTCTCGAAGATTGATCCCTTGCCTGTCAGGATCGAGCGCCAAAATGCTCCGACAATTTTCGTCAATTTGAAACGAAATGATGCGCAGTGGATTGAAGTCCCATTTACGGGAAATCCGGCTGGTTTTTTTAGTGGGGAGAACCAGTTGACTGAGGCAATCCCGGATCGGGAGGGGCAACATGTTCTGATCGTCTTTGATCAGGGTGAGGACGGTAAATTGGGATCGGTCTTCTATCGGGATGTGGCCTTCTCTTTCGATTCGTCGAGATTAACACCCGGCAATTTGACTGAGGAGTAGTAGGCGATTGATGGTGTGATGCCGATCGATCAGGTCAACCAGTTGAGCGTTAGCTCCAAGATTGTTTGGCCAAGCTATTCAGGTGCGGACGCGGGAGGGTAGCGCGAGCACTTACCGTCAAACTTATCGTGTCATTCGGGTCTGACGCGAAGTTTGCGCTGCCGTTCCCCCTCTTTATCCTGCACTTTGGTGTAAGCAGGAATTCAGGGAAGTGAGCAACTCTTGGATGGAGGCTTCCGTTTCGTCTCCCATGTTGGAGAGGCGGAAGGTGGTGCCTTTGATTTTTCCGTAGCCGCCGTCCAGTTGGATTTTGTGTTGGTTCTTCATCCTTTTTTGGAGGGAGGGGACATCGATTCCTTTGTTGTTGGCGACGCAGGTGAGTGATTTGGATCGGTAGCCTTCTGGTGCGAAGAATTCGAAGCCGCGCTCTTTCACCCAGGTGTGGACTTTGGCATTCAGTCGGGCGTGGCGGTCGAAACGATTTGGGAGACCCTCTTGGGCGATTTTGGCGAGTTGGTGGCGCAGTCCGTAGAGCAGAGAGATGCAGGGAGTGCTGGGGGTCATCGAGCTTCTCGCGTTTTTTTCGAATTCATGGAAGTCGAAATAGTAACCCCTACCGTCCACGGTGGCAGAGCGGTCGAGCGAGCGCTCCGAGACGGCGAAAAGTGCCAGTCCTGGCGGGAGGGCGAGGGCTTTTTGGCTGCCGGTCAGGATGACGTCGATGCCCCATTCGTCCATTCGTACGGGGACGGTGCTGAAGGAGGAGACGGTGTCGACGATCCAATGGACGTCAGGAAATTCTCTCATGACCTGAGAGATTTCCTGCACGGGGTTGAGTACGCCGGTCGAGGTTTCGTTGTGCACGAGGGTGAGGAGGTCGTAGTCGCCTGTTTCTAACTTGGCGTGGATGTCTTGGGGGAGAAGGGGCTGGCCCCAGTCCTTTTGGAGCTTGTCGGCTTCAAAGCCGCAGCGGAGGGTGACGTCGTGCCATTTGTCGGAGAAGGCGCCCGAGCAGCAGTTGAGCACTTTTTTGCCGCCTGCGAGATTGCGAAGCGCCCCTTCCATGACGCCCCAGGCGGAGGAGGTGCTGAGGAAGATGGGGCGGCTGGTGCCGAAGAGCGCTTGGAGTCCGGGCTGGATTTCCTCACTCAGTTCTTGGAAGTCGCCCGAGCGGTGGCCGATCATGGGTGCGGCCATGGCCTGGTAGGTGTCCGGTGAGACGTCGATGGGGCCTGGGATGAAGAGTTTGACGTGGTCTCTCATGGTAGCTTTCGCGCGGGAGGAGGAGGGCGCGGCGGGGAGGCGGGAACAAAGACGAGGGGCAGGGGGTCGCAAGGGCTTTTTCGGGAGGCGAGATGGGGGCTGTAGGATTACGTTTCAGGGGGCCGTTCTGCCAGCTTACTCTTGGCTTGGTAGTGGGTCACAGCCACTCGGTGAGGGAGGGGGCGAGGAGTTGGGCCAGGCTGGCCAGGAGGAGGGCCAGGAGGAAGGCGGCTCCGGCGATCACGGCGAGTTCCAGTGCTTGCAGCTGAAAGAGGGTGCCTCGGTCGCTGCCGATTCGATGAAGGAGTCGGGCTTCGGGCTTTCTCAGCCGGAGGGTCAGCAGGATGACGAGGGTGGTGAAGAGCGAGGCGACCAGGAGGATGAGGGCGAAGTTGGTGTCGAGAAATTGTTTGAAGCGGAAGACGATGCTGAGGAGTTCGTCGACTGCCTCCGAGGGCCGAAGAATTTGCAGGCTGGTCGATTGCCCGAGCCGGGCACGGAGAAAGGTGGCTTCCTTTTGGCTAGCGGGCTCGAAGAGGATGGCGCTTAGCGGGAGCTGCTGGTCCGGAGCATGCAGATGGAAGCTGGCGAGGTTTTCTTCGGTAATTTCATGATAGGGCAAGAGACCGGCATCGAGGGCGATGGTTTCGCTTTCGTCCGTGGCTGAGAGATGGGGGAGGGCCTCTGGCGCGGTGGCTTCGGTGTGCCCGTGGAGAAGTTGGGCGATGGTCCAGAGGGTTTTGATATCAGCAAAGACGGCCTGATCATCCGGGGTGCCGGATGGGTCCAAGATTCCAACGATGCGTAGGGCAAGCGGGTAGTCGGAGGCGAGGTCGAAGAGACTCGATTGATCGCTGATGAGTGAATCGCCCAAGCTGAGTTGGAGTCGCCGGGCGGCTTGGGCCCCGAGGACGGCGTCGCCCAGCCGTTGGGGAAGATGACCTTGGGCTAGCGAGAGGTTTCGGAAGTCGAAGTAGTCCAGTTCGCATCCGACCAGTGGTTGGCTGCGAGCGCTGTAGCCCAGAAGCAGGGGGAGGAAACGCCCTTGGTAGTCTTGACGGAGGGTGGCGAGTTGGCCAGCGTGGAGGGCAGGGGGAGTGCTGCCAGAGAAGTAGAGGGTTTGAATGACGGTACCGATGCGGTCGCCGGGCGCGGCCAGCAGGAGGGGGGTCGCGAGTGAGCGGGCCCGCAAGTCTTGTTCGTAGCGTGAGGCCAGGGACTGGACGGTGACGGGTAGGGCGAAGGTGAGCGAGAGACAGAGGCAGAGCATTCCAGAGGTCAGCCAGTGGTAGCGGAGCCGAGACCAGGTGAGGATCCAGAGGCTGCTCATGCGGCCAGCAGACGGGGGAGGTGAAAGTGCTGAGAGAAGCGTTCGGTGACGGCCGGGTCGTGCGTGACGCAGAGGAGGGTGGCTCCGATTTCCCGGCATTCGCGCTGCATGAGATCGAGAACGAGCTGGGCAGTGGCGTGGTCGAGGTTGCCAGTGGGTTCATCCGCGAGGACCAAGGCGGGGCGGGTCAGGAGGGCGCGGCAGATGGCCGCGCGTTGGCGCTCCCCATGCGAGAGGGCCTCGGGGAGGCGGGATAGGTAGGGTGTGAGGCCAGTGGTCTCGGCGAGCTGGCCTGCCCGGGCGCGAATTTCGGGGGAGAGCCGGAGGGCGCGATGGACGTGAAAGGGGAGCAAGATGTTGTCGAGAATGCGCAGATGAGGGAGGAGCCCAAAGTCTTGGAAGACGAAGCCGAGGCGGCGGACGCGCCATTGCCGGCGAGCCGTTTCCTCGAGCCCCGTCATTTCTTGGCCGGCCACTTCGATCCGGCCGGATTCGGGGAGAAGGATTCCGGAGAGGAGTTGGATGAGGGTGGATTTGCCGCTCCCGCTGGGGCCCGTGAGGGTGGCTTGCTGGCCGGCGGCCAGCGAGAGTCGGTCCAGCGAGAGTTGGAAGTCGCCCTGGGGATAGCGGAATCGGAGGGCTTCGACGTGGATCATGGGTCGAAGGGATCGAAGGGATCGAAGGGGTCGTTGGCGGCGGGGGCTTTTTCTTTGACCGGAAAAGCCGCCAACTGAAGCGATTCGGTTATCCGCCATTCCGGCCCGATAGGGCTCAGTTCGAAGAGAGCCCGGTATTCATTGGTGCGCTCGTGGATGTGTCCCCAGTGTTCCACGATTCCGCGCACTCGCCAATGACAGGGAATTTGGAAGTAGTAGCCGCCGAGCGTTTTTTGGGAGCGTCGTTTTTCGGCGGTCGCTTCGAGAATCTCGATCTCGCTGACGCGGGCGCGGGCCCCTCCTTCCTCCTGCAAGATGAGGTCCCCGTAGGTTTCCAAGAAGAGGCGATCGAGTAGCTCCCCACTGACGGTGGAGGCGAGCTGGGAATAGATCTCTTCCTCCGAAGCTTTCCCAAAGGCGAGGTAGATGCGCTCGTGCAGGTCTAAAAATTTTTCGAGGGCCTCGGCTTCGCTGAGTTCCTCTTCGGTGGAGGCCAATGCGGGAAGAGGGTAGAGCCCTTGGTCACGAAGGAGGAAGGCCAAGAGGAGAGTGAAGGCCAGGCCCCCAAGCCGGAACTTTTTCCAACCGGGCCCTAAGAGCGGGAGGGACACGGAGACGAGGATTCCCAGCGCGCCGATGGCGAGACTGAGAAGAGGGAAGGTGGTGGGGGCCGCAGTGGGAGAGGAGGTTTCGGCGATTTCCGTGGGAGAAGAGGTGGGGGCCCATCGGCTCAACTGCCGTTCCATGCCTGATCGCCAGATGAACTGGGGCTCTGTTTGGGTGAAAAGATAAAATTCATCGGTTTCGCCCAAGTCGAAACGGCAGGCGACTTGGTCTAGGCCTCCGTGTTCTTCCAGAAAGGCCTTGGCGTCGGGTGCGAAGGGGGGCACGCGTGGGAAGACGGTCCAGGTGAAGTCAAGGGAATGGGGCATGGCCGTGAGAGAGTAGCGGAGCTGGGTGTAGCACATGTTGAACTCGACCGGTTCGTCTCCCAGGAGGTCATCGCTGGAGCGGGTGACCTCGAAAAGGGCGACCTGGGGTGGGACCACTTCTCCATCGATGAGGACCGGACAGCGTTGGCTGAACCAGTTTTCCAAAAGGGGAAGGAGCGTGGCGAGGTCGGCCAGCTCTTCCTCCGTTTTGCCGGCCAGGGGTTGGAAATGGTATTGCCCGCCTTCGATATGGATCACGACTTCCTCCTCCAGGACTTGCACGTCGAGGTAGAGGAAGGCCGAGATGATTTGATGGGCGCTGAGCGAGGGCGGCCCGGCGAGGAAGAGGAGTGCAAGGAGCCCGGGGACCTTGAGAAGACGGGCCGCCATCTTAAGGGGTGTAGCGGAAGGGCACTCGCACGACGTCTCCGGGCTGGAGCGAGATGGGCTCCTCACTCGTCAGAATATTGTAGGTGGCATCGATGCCGGCGGAAATGCGGTGGATGGTGCGAGGTGAACCGTCCTCCCGCAAGCCCCCGGCGGCCTCGAGGGCGGTTTGGAGGGACATGTCTTCTTTCCAGAGGACGTAGCCGGGGCTTTCGACCCGGCCTTCTACCAGGACAATGGGCTGGCCATTGTATTCGGTGAGGTGGGCGGCGTAGGAGAGGCCGAAGGTCAGGAGAGAGCCCTGCTGGCGGTAAGCGTCGATGACCGCTTCCAGGAGGTCGGTGCCGGATCGCCCATCGATTTTGATTCGTCCCACTTCGGGGAGTTGGAGCCGCCCGCTGCCATCGATGGTGGCGCGTTCGTGAAAGAGCTCTTCCAGTTGGGCCTTTTCTCTTTTGAGGAATTGGACGCGGACTTCGTCGCCCGCTTTCAGATTGATCGATCGGCTTTCGGAGCCAAAACCAGGCAGGCCTGTGCAGAGGAGGGCAGCGAGGAGAGCCAGCTTCATAAGAATGGGTAAAAAGGCCTACTCGACTTCGGCTTTCGGATCGCGAGACAGCAAGTCGTGGAGCGCTTTTCCGGAGGACTTCTGTTCGTAAATCACCTGGTAGACGACCTCGATGATGGGACAAGCGGCACCCATTTGCTGAACGAGCCGATGGATGCTGCGGGTGTTGGGCACTCCTTCGGCGACCATTTTCATGCCCTTGAGAACTTCTTCGACCGCTTGCCCTTGGCCGAGCTGGAGCCCGACTTGGGCGTTCCGGCTGTGAGCAGAGTAGCAGGTCACGACGAGGTCTCCCATGCCACTGAGGCCGTAGAAGGTCTGGGGCTTTCCTCCGAGGCAGGTGCCCAAGCGAACCATTTCTGCGAGGCCACGGGTCACGAGGCCGGCTTTGGAGTTGTCTCCCAAGCGAAGCCCTTCGCAAGCGCCGGCTGCGATGGCGAAGACGTTCTTGATGGCGCCGCCATACTCGATTCCCCGGACGTCCTCACTGGTGTAGCTGCGGAACCAGGGAAGGGTGAAGACCTCTTGGAGGGAGGTGGCGGTCGCGGCGTCCTCGGAGCCCACCACCACGGCGGTGGGCAATCGTTTGCCGACTTCCTCCGCGTGGCTGGGACCCGAGAGCACGGCCAGCGGATGACCGGGCAGTTCGTCGCCCATGACTTCGGTCATGCGTTCGCCCGTTTCCAGTTCGATGCCTTTGGTGCAGGAGACGAGCGGCACGCCGGGCCGGAGTCCGATGGACTTGGCTTGGGCGGCCACTTCCCGCATGGCAGCTGAGGGCACCACGAAGAGCAGGAAATCGGAGTCCGCCAGGTCGGAGAGTTCCTGAGAGAAGGAAATGTTTTCCGAGAGCGGGACCCCGGGGAGGTATTCCTGATTGAGGCGGGTGGCCTGGAGTTGGCGGATCTGAGCTGGATCGTGCCCCCAGAGCCGCACTTGGAGACCCCGTTCCGCCAAAACGGTGGCCAGGGCCGTGCCCCAGCTCCCGGCACCGAGGATGCCGACTCGTTGGAAATGGGATTCAGCCATGATGGGGAGAAGAAGAATCGCTCTCAGGCGCGGGGTCTTTTCTTTTGGAGAAGACTTTGGGCTCAGTTCCTTGGCGAAGGCGCTGCAGATTTGGCAGGTGGCGCAAGAAGGCCATCAGGCAGAGGGCGGCGGTGGCGAGGAAGTAAGGCAGGCGGAATTCGCCGCCGAGGGAGGCGAGGGCGTTGGTCACCGGCAGGGAGCCGGCCGCCGCGATGGAGGCCACGGAAACATAGCGGATGGTGAAGACGAGGACGATCCAAAGCGAGAGGCCAATGGCCAACTCCAAGGGCAAGAGGGCCCCCAACACTCCAGCCGAGGTCGCAATCCCCTTGCCGCCCTGGAAGCCAAGAAAGCAGGTGAAATTGTGTCCCACGATGGTGAGGATCCCGGTCAGGAGAGGAATCCATTCTCCGAAGGCATCCTCTCCTCCGATCCACTGGCGCGCGATCACGGCGGGCACGACGCCTTTGATGGCGTCGAGGAGGAGGACGGTGTAGCCGACCGGTTTACCGAGGACGCGAAGAGCATTGGTCGCACCGATATTGCCGCTGCCGTGCTCGCGAATGTCGAGACCTTTCAAGCGACCCGCCAAGTAGCCAAAAGGAATCGAGCCTACCAGATAGCCGAGGAGCAGGAGAGAGAGGGCGGGAATCATGAAGGGCGACCGGTCTCGGGCGCATTCGCTATCTACGAGCGCTCTCGTCTTGTCAACCGAGGGTCCGGATCGGGCCCGCCGCAAGGCTCGAATCGCTTCAAAATATGTCCAAAAAACATTGATTTACTATAAAAACCATAGAAAATAAGGGATAAAACGCGGTTGCCGACTTATGTTTCGCCGAACTCTGCTCTTGGGAATTTCGACCTGCCTGGCGCTGATTGCGGCCTGTGCCGGGATTCTCATGCTGGTTTACAATGAGCGGGAGCAGTCCGTTTGGGATGACTTGATTTTGGAGGATCGGGTCAAGGTGACCGACGCAGGGAACCAACTTTCGAGTCAGCTGCGCTTTGCACTGCGGGACCTCTCGTTTTTGACCAACCGCTTTGAGAGCAAGGGCTTGTATGAGGAGAGAAAGTGGAATGAAGCCGAGTCGCTGCTGGTCGATTTCGCCAAAAGCGGCTCCGAGTATTCGAGCGTGCGCTTCCTAGGACGTGAGGGGAGGGAGCGGATCCGGATTGACTACAACGACAGCTTGGAAGTCCTCCGTGGCGAGGAACTGCAGGACAAATCGGCGCGCTATTATTTTCAAGAAGCCATTGCTCTGCCTCGGGGGGCTCTCTTCGTCTCACAGATCGACCTCAATGTGGAGAACGGTCAGCCAGAGGAGCCTTGGCGTCCGGTGGCTCGGGTGGCGGCCCCGATCTTCAAAGGCTCTTCGCCGCAGGGGGTGATGGTCGTCAATCTGGATGCCCGCCCGCTTTTGGCTTCTCTCAAGGAAAAGGGGGTTCAGCTGGTGGACGAGAAAGGCTATTGGATTGAGGGACGCCCTGCGGAAGAACTGTTTGGATTCCAGCTCGACCATGGCTTTCGCTTTCAGGACCGCTATCCGGACTTCAGCGCCGAGATGCCGGGGCAGGGTTCGCAACGCCGGGGAGAGACTCTTCTCAGCCACCACCGGATCGAGGCACGAGCGGGGGACGAGCGGGAGGTCTTCACGGAGACGGCTTGGAATGTCATCGCCCTGCGCGAGAACGTGGGCGAGTCCTTCGGCTTGGCCGACTTCGGGGCTCGCTTGATCGCGATTTTCATCTTTTCGGTGCTTCTTTTAGGCGGGGGGCTTTGGATCATGCTGAGCCAGGACGTCCAGCGACAAAAGGCAGCCGCGGCTCTTCGTCGGGAGCGCGAGTTCTTGGACACGCTGCTGAGAGCGCTGCCCGTCCCGGTGTTCATCAAAGACCGAGAGGGGCGCTTCCTGGGTTGCAATCCAGCCTTCTGCGAACTGGTGGAAGTGAGCGAGGACGAAATTCTGGGGCATTCCGCCCAAGAGCTGCCCGCCAAGGCGGTGGTCTGGAACGATGAAAGCCGCGATCGCGATCTCATCCGGAGCGCAGGTCCAGTTACGACTTATGAACTTCACGCCAAGGTGGGCGAGGTCGACCGCAGCGTGATGGCCTGCAAATCCTGTTTCTATGAAGAGTCGGGCCGGGTGGGCGGCTTGATCGGCGTCCTGGTGGACATCACCGCCAAGAAGCAGCACGAGCGCCATCTGGAGGAGGCCAAGCTCGCGGCGGAGGGCGCCAACCGGGCCAAGAGTGCCTTCCTCGCCACCATGAGCCATGAGATTCGCACGCCGCTCAATGGAGTCATCGGAATGACCTCTTTGCTGCGTGATTCCGCTTTGGATGAAGAGCAGCGGGAATTCGTGAGCACGATCGAGACTTCGGGGGAGTCGCTTCTGGCGCTCATCAATGACATTCTCGATTACTCGAAGATCGAGGCGGATCGGTTGGAGCTGGAAAACAGCCCTTTCGAGCTGCGACGGGTCATCGATGAAAGCACCCAGCTTCTAGCCCGCCGGGCCGCCTCCAAGGGCCTGGAGTTGGCAGCCCACGTGAAGCCAGAGGTGCCGAAGTTCATCCAGGGAGATGTGACCCGCATCCGCCAGATCCTGGTCAATCTTCTGAGCAATGCCGTCAAGTTCACCGAGCGGGGCGAAATTCTCGTGGAAGTGAGTTTGAGTAACTTCCGCGCCGGACGCGCCGAGGTGCTCTTCGCGGTCAAGGACTCCGGCATTGGGATCCCGGTGGATCGCCAAGAGGGAATCTTCCGACCTTTCGAGCAGGCGGACTCCTCCACCACGCGGAAATTCGGCGGGACCGGCTTGGGCCTTACGATCAGTCACAAATTGGCGGTCGCCATGGGCGGATCGATGTGGGTCGAAAGCAAATCTGGCCAGGGTTCGGTCTTTTCGTTCACCATCTCGGCCGAGGCGGTCGAGGAAGGGGTCCACGAAAACGCCTGTGCCAAGAAGGATCGAGCACTCTCTGGGAAACGGGTTTTGGTGGTGGACGACAACAAAACCAATCGGCGCATTTTGCGCGGCATTCTCGGGCAATGGGGCATGCAGGTGGAAGACACCGGCAGTGCGGAATTGGCCATGGAGATGCTCCAGAACGAGTCTCGCTACGATGTCCTCATTAGCGATTACCTCATGCCCGAGATGACAGGCCCCCAGTTGGCAGCAGAAGTGCGCAATGGCCATACCAACCATCTCCTGCCGGTCATTCTCCTCAGTTCACACATCACGATCGAGGGTCGGGAGCACGTGGATGTGACGCTTTCTAAGCCGGTCAAGGAGCACCAGTTGGAATTGGCCCTGCGTCGCTTGCTCAACGGGCAGGGCAGCCATCCCAAAGAGAGGGGACAAGTCCGCACCGTGGAGATCGCTCAGGAGTTCCCGCTCAAGATGCTGGTGGCCGAAGACAACCCGGTCAATCAAAAGCTCGTGCGGACTCTCCTCAAGAAAATGGGTTACCAGCCCGACCTGGCTGTGAATGGCCAAGAGGCGGTGGAAGCCTGTCTGCAAGAGTCCTACGACGTCGTCCTGATGGACATGCAAATGCCGGTCCTGGATGGGATGGAGGCCACCCGAGCCATTCGCAAGAATTCCGGCCTGTCCGACCAACCCTGGATCACCGCGCTCACGGCCAATGCCTTCAAGGAACATCGCGATTCCGCAATGGAGGCGGGGGTCGATGACTACCTTAGCAAACCGATTCGGCCCGAAATGCTGGCGAGCGCTCTCCAGCATGCCTGGGAATCTCGTCGGAAGAGCGGTCAGCAAAGCGAGGCGGCCTGAGGCCGCGCTTCGCGCCTAATACCAAGCTCCAGAATTCCCTGGTAGAATGGGGGGAAGGTGTTGTGTGGAAGAGGCGCTGAAGCGCGGGGAAGGGAGAGCCGGTGTCTTTCGAGCCAGCCCTGCGTTGCTCCTCGGTTACGGTGCTTGCACCGCGCCCTCGTCGCGCCTTGGTCTGGCCCGAAATCCACTCGGCCATTCTACCAGCCAATTCTGCAGCTTGGTATAATACCAACCGACCGGATAAACTGGTAGAACGGTAGTGTAGAAGGAGTGTAGGAAAGGCGCTGACGCGCAGAGGAGAGAGGGCCGGGTCTTTCGCATCAGTCCGGCGTTGCTCCTCGGTGGTGGTGCCCGCACCACGCCCTCGTCGTGCCTTGGTCTGATCCGAAATTCACGCGGCCGTTCTACCACCTTATCCGGCAGCTTGGTATAAGAGCGTCAACGCTGGAAGCAGAGTTGCATCGCGACCAGCAACAGGACCCCCCCAGTGATCTTCTCCAGCAAGCTCCGCCTCTGAGTGAGGAAGCGCTCGAAGCGATCGAGGGTGGCCAGCTGCGCCACGAGCGCGAACCAGGCCGTGGTGGCTCCGGCGAGGTAGAGGGAAACCAGGCCCTGCCACCAAGGCGAGCTTTCCTTGAGGTCGATGATGACGGTGAAAAGCGCCAGAAAGAAGAGCGCCACCTTGGGATTGAGAAGATTGGTCCAGAAGCCGCGTTGGAAGCTGTCCTGAGCGAGGCGGGGCACGGGCCGGGCCAGCTCCTTGCTGGGCGGCTCGGGGGGGCGCGGTTCGAGCCGGGCCTGGCTGCGAGGCCAGAAGGTCTTGATGGCGAGGGCTGCCAGGTAGAGGGCCGCCACCGTCCGTAGGAGATCATAGACCCGGGGGAATGGCTCCAGGAGCAAGCTGACCCCGAGGAGGAAGAGCCCGCAGTGGGTCAGGATGCCCACGCCGATCCCGAGAGCGGTCGAGCGACCGGCGGCCCGTCCTTTTTGCAGGCTTTCCCCCAGAACCACCACAAAATCTGGCCCCGGAAGGACGACCGCCAGGCCATGAGCCAGCGCGAGTAGCAGGAAGGAATAAAGCAACTCGTTCATGATGAGGGCAGCTCAGAAAAGAGCAAAAATGACAAGAAAAATCCACGGGGAAGCGGGTGCTTTTTTGTAACGCCGGGTGCTCCGATTTGGCACGCCCAAAGCTCTCTCGGAAAACCCTCCCCGAAGGCGGGAAATCAAGCAACCAATGCCTATGAAAGCTGAAAACAAGACTCCGGAAATGAGTGAGCGCTTGCAGGCGCTGCTCGAGAAGAGCGAATTGGACGACCTGACCATCCTGGAGGAATACGAACTCCAGGAAATGCTCGCGGGAGACACCCGATTGCGACGCACTTATCTGCAATTTATGATGAGTCACGCCCTCTTGGCCGCAGGGATGCGGGCCCGAGGGATGCCGGTGTGACCTCTATGCCTTTCTTCTGTCGTTTGTCGTTGTCCTCCAGAGCCCAAGCCCCGGACCTCCGCGCGAGGCCCGGGGCTTTTTCCTGGGTGTGCTCATCGCTTGCAGTCGGGGAGGTCATCGCAGAAGGCTTGTAGATGGTCCGGGATGACAAGTGGGAGCGATTTCTCAAAGGAGGGGCCAAGATTTGTGGCCTGACGGACCGGCCCAATTTTCGCGCGGTCCTCGAGACGGGGCCGGAGGCCATCGGCTTGAATTTCTGGTCGCCCGGCAAGCGCTTTCTCCCCCCGGCGCGAGCGCGAGAGTGGCGAGCGGACTTCCTCCCCGAAGTGCTCCGAGTGGGGGTCTTCGTGAACGCGCCCACTCCGGAAATTCTCGCTTTGCTGGAGGACGGAACGATCGAGGTGGCCCAACTCCACGGAGACGAAGACGTGGCAGAGATCGAGGCGCTGCAAAAGCGGGGACACTTGGTTATCAAGGCCATCCGGCCGGAGACGCGGAGTGACTTGCAGTGGGCGGAGTCGCTCCCGGCGGACGCCCTGCTGGTGGATGCGGCCGTGCCAGGAGAGTATGGCGGGACAGGGCACCGGGCGGATTGGGCAGCGGTGGGAGCGCATTTGCGGGAACGAGGCACGGGCTTGCCGCTCCTTCTCTCAGGGGGGCTGCGACCCGGGACGGTGGGAGAGGCCATTACCCAAGCGCAGCCGAGAGCGGTGGATGTGGCCAGTGGAGTGGAGCGCTCTCCGGGCTGGAAGGACCCCGAGCGAGTGGCGGCTTTCCTAGAGGAGTCCCGAGCGGCCTTCCGAGAACTTGGCGCTTGAAAGCCCTTCGCCTTCCCGCCATGGATGGCCTCCCATGGCAGAGACGGTCTTTCGGATAGCAGTGTTGGCGGGCGATGGCATCGGCCCGGAAGTGATGACCCAAGCGCTCCGCGTGCTCGACGCCGTGGAGGAGAAATTCGGGGTTTCCTTCGAGCGGGTGGAGAAACGGGTGGGCGGGGCGGCCATCGATGCGGAAGGCCAGGCCCTCCCGGCCGGGACCTTGGCCGCCTGCGAGACGGCTGAGGCCATTCTCTTTGGTTCGGTAGGTGGGCCCCAATGGGAATCGCTCCCCCCACAGGAGCAACCCGAACGAGGCGCGCTCCTGCCTTTGCGCAAGCACTTCGGGCTGTTTGCCAATTTGCGACCTTCAGTCTGCCACGCGGCCCTCACGGACGCTTCGCCAGTCAAGAACGAGCTGATCGAGGGTGGCTTCGATGTGCTCTGCGTGCGGGAATTGACGGGGGGGCTTTACTTTGGTCAGCCGAAAGGGCGGGAGAAGCGGGGGGGAGAAGAAACCGCTATCGACACCATGGTCTACCAGCGCAGTGAGATCGAACGGATCGCGCACGTGGCCTTCAAGGCAGCCCAAGGCCGTGACCAACGCCTGACTTCGATCGACAAGGCGAATGTGCTCGAAAATGGCTTGCTCTGGCGTTCGGTGGTGGAGGAGGTGGCGCAGGCCTACCCCGAGGTGACACTCGATCACCTCTACGTAGACAATGCCGCCATGCAGTTGATCCGACGTCCGCGGGAGTTTGATGTGGTCTTGGCGGAGAATCTGTTTGGCGACATCCTGAGCGATGAGATGGCCATGATCGCCGGCTCGCTCGGCATGCTCGCGAGCGCCAGCCTGGGCTCGATGCGCGAGGATGGACTCTATTTCGGGATGTATGAGCCCAGTGGCGGCTCCGCCCCCGACATCGCCGGCCAAGGCATCGCCAACCCGATCGCCCAAATCCTCTCGCTCGCCATGATGCTGCGTTTTTCCTTCGGCTTGGAGGAAGCCGCACAAAGGATCGAATCCGCGGTCAGCGGCGCCATCGAGGCGGGGCTGCGCACGGGCGATCTCTTCTCCGGCCAAGCGGGCACGACCCAGGTCAACACGGCCGAGATGGGGGAAGCCATTCTCAGCCGTCTCTGATTCTCCCCGGGAATCATACCAACCGACCGGATAAACTGTTAGAACGGAAGTTTAGAAGGAGATTAGGAAAAGCGCTAACGTGCAGAGGAGAGAGGGCCGGTGCCTTTCGGGTCAGTCCGGCGTTGCTCCTCGGTGGTGGTGCCCGCACCACGCCCTCGTCGCGCCTTGGTCTGATCCGAAATCCACGCGGCCGTTCTACCACTTTTTCCAGCAGTTTGGTATCAAACCCAGCTCGGGCTGAAAAGCGTTGATATTATGGAAATTATAAGATACTATGGGATCCATGCTTTGCTCCCGTGCTTTCGCGTCTTTGGTGGCTGCCTTGGTGGTCGGGCCGTTTTTCCCTGCTCTCGGTCAGCAAGAGCCCACGGCTTACGATCAGTTTATGCTGGAGCTGATCAATCGGGGTCGCTTGGATCCCGACGGCGAGCTTTCCCGCTACGCAAGCAGTGCTTACTGGGGCGGCGCGACGCCTGACCTGAACGAGGGTTTGGCCGCCGGCACCATCAGCTCTGCACCCAAGCAAGTCCTCGCTTTCAATGGAATCCTCTTGGAAGCGGCCCAGAGCCACTCCAGCAATATGAACCAACTGGACACGCTTTCCCATGATCTGGGCCCTAGTTATGGAGGGTTCATCCCGGAGCGTTTGCAGCCCTACAGCAGCAGCCTGCCAGGTTCGAACTTCAATATTGGAGAGAGCATCGCCAACAGCTTCCGGAGTCCGGCCTCGGGCTACAGTGAGAGCGAGCTGATCGAGCAGACGCTCGATCTTTACGAACGCCTTTTTGTGGACACGCTCGAAGCCGGGTATGCCGGGAGCGGTCGGCCCCACCGGGAAAACATGCTGAGCGATGACTTTCGGGAGGTGGGCCTTTCCATGAACGTGGGGACCGATGAGGGGGGTTCGCTTGATTCCATCTACCTCACTCAGGATTTCGGTTTGCTCACGCTGCGCGAGGCCCTGCTCACGGGGGTCATTTACAATGATGTGGTCCTGGAGGATGACTTCTACACCCCGGGCGAAGGGGTGTCAGACGTGCGGGTGGAGGCGTGGCAGAGTGGGGCCTTGGTCGACTCGGTGGAGGCCTTTGAGAGCGGCGGTTATGCGCTCGAGCTGGCGGCGGGAGAGTATGAGGTCCGCTTTGTGGAGATCGGCAGCGGTGACACCTTCCACGCAGGTTGGCATACTCTGGGCGCGGAGAACTACAAGCTCGACGCCATGAACGCCAGCTTTTCGGCGGTCCCGGAACCTTCGGTCGCTGCCTTGCTGGTGCTGAGTCTGGCTGCTTTCGCCCAGAGGCGGCGAGTCTAGTTCCTGCCAAGAGAGAGCAGAAAGACCGCGGTCCAGAGAGCGGTGCGGGGCCAATTCCAGGCCACCAATCGCTGCAAGTCGATGGCTTGGGCCTGTCCTGAGGCGATCTTTTGGTGGAGGGGCAGAAAGTAGCCAAAGGTGAGAGCCCAGGCCGCCAAAATCAGAAGGAGGCGAACCGAAGTGAGCAGGGTCACTTCCTGAAACAGACCCCAGGCAGACCAGCCCAACTGCCCCAGCATGAGGGGAAGGACAAAGAAGGCGATGCGGTGGGTGTAGCGCGCGTGCCAGGCCACGAGCTTCTCGGGTGCGCACTGGGCGAACTGCGGGTAGGCGATCAATTGGACGAACCAAAGAGTCAGGCAGAGTCCAAAATCAATCAGGAGGGACATGGGAAGAGAAGAAGAGCTGGGAAGAGAGCCGGGAGCGGCCTTCCCGGCTTGACCTTTGGTCGGGGTGTCTTTTTACTGATCGGGATGAGGCCTATCATACCAACCACCAGAATTCCCTGGAAGAATGGAGGGGAGGTGTTGTGGGGAAGAGGCGCTGAAGCGCGGGGAAGGAAGAGCCGGAGTCTTTCGAGCCAGCCCTGCGTTTCTCCTCGGTTACGGTGCCTGTACCGCGCCCTGGTCGCGCCTTGGTCTGGCCCGAAATCCACTCGGCCATTCTACCAGCCAATTCCGCAGCTTGGTATTAGGGGAATTTTGAGCTGGGGGGTGAGCTTTTTGCTGGGAGGCTTGCCTTTTTCGGTGCCAGCCGAGGAGGCGGTGCCAGTCGGTTTCACCAACCAGTCCGGGGAGTGGGAGATCGCAGATCTCGGGCGCTGGACGGTGGCCCAGGATACGGTTTCCGCGCAGGGGCGAACGGAGCTCAACTTGATGGTGGAGGAGGAGAGCCTGTATGCCAATTTGACGGCCTTCGTCATCGAGCCGCCTTTTGATATTTTTTCTCCATTCTACCAGTGAATTCTGGAGGTTGGTATTATCCCAGAAACTTCCCAGGATTCAAAATCCGATGGGGATCCCAGGTCTTTTTGAGGTCCAAGTGAGCCCGAAAACCGGCTTCGCCCACGGCCTCTCGGAACCAGGGCTTTTTGGCTAGGCCGACTCCATGCTCGCCTGTGATGCAGCCCTTCCAGGCCAGGATTTGGCGGAAGAGGGTGTCGAGGGCGGCGTCCGCTTTTTCTCGGGCGCGGGCGTCTTGATGGTAGTCTTTCACCATGAGGTTGGTGTGGATGTTTCCGTCGCCTGCGTGCCCGAAGCAGGCGATGGGGATGCCGGTTTCGGCTTCCATTTGGCGGGCGAAATTGACCAAGTCCACGAGGCGACTTCGGGGAACGACGATGTCTTCGTTCAGCTTAACGAGTCCGGTCGCGCGGAGGGCGTAGGAGAAGTCGCGCCGGAGTTGCCAGATGGCCTCACAGGCCTCTTCATGAGGGGCGACTTGCACGCCTCGGCCCCCGAGGCGCTCGACCTGACGGCGGAGGCTTTCCACTTCGAGGGCGACGGATTCCGTCTGGCCGTCGATTTCCACGATCAAGTGGGCATCGCCCTCAGGCAGTTTTCCAGGACCGAGGTAATGGCGGGCGGCGTTCAGGGTGAAACCATCCGCGATTTCCAAAGCGCTGGGCAGTCGACCCGAATCGAGGAGAGCATTGACGGCCGAGGCCGCGGTCGCGAAATCCGGAAAGACGGCCGAGACCATGGCTCGGCTGGGCGGGTGGGGGAGGAGTCGCAGGGTGGCTTCGGTGATGACGCCCAGGAGTCCCTCGGAGCCGACAAAGAGGCCAGTCAGGTCAAAGCCGGTTTTGTTTTTGTGACAGCGAGAGCCGGTCCGCACGAGGGTGCCGTCCGCGCGCACCACTTCCAAGCCGAGGACATAGTGCCGAGTCACTCCGT
Organism: Verrucomicrobiota bacterium; assembly: GCA_039027815.1. Lineage (NCBI taxonomy): Bacteria > Pseudomonadati > Verrucomicrobiota > Verrucomicrobiota bacterium. The sequence continues at coordinate 53,817 of JBCCJK010000008.1, read as the reverse complement.
ATTTGAGACAGCGGGGGCCGCCGGCGTTGGTGGCGATGTTGCCCCCGATGCTGGACTCTTTCAGGCTGGCGGGATCCGGGGGGTAATACCAACCGCGCTCTCGGGCTGCCTCTTGCAGGTCGTGGGTGAGCACGCCCGGTTGCACCACGGCCACGCCATCCCCCGGATTCATTTCGAGAATTTGATTCATGCGGTGAGTCGAGAGGACAATCCCACCGGCCAAAGGAACGCAGCCACCCACGTAACCGACCCCGGCCCCGCGCGGGTAAACGGGTTGGCGGTGTTGGTTGGCCCAGCGGAGGGTGGCGGCCAATTCCAGGGTGCTTTCTGGGCAAACCACCGCTTCGGGAAGGGCTTCGGCATGCCACTTGTCCCGGCCGAAGGCTTCCCGGTCGGCTTGGCTGCGGCGGAAGCGATCAGCGGGAAGTTGGGATTCGAGGCTGGCGAGCGGAGGGGCCATTCCTTACTGGGTTACCCTAGCTAGTTACGAAGGGCCTGGTGGGCTTTCTCAAGAGATTTGATTCTCTGGGAGGAGTGGCACCACGCGGGGTGCGAAGCCTGGCTGGGGGGAGGGGGCAGCCCGATGGGGGGGCGCTTTAAAGGGGCGAGGAGGGAGCCGATAGGTGGAGTCCACGGCCGGGACCTTAGACCGTCATGATCTCGTCTTCTTTGTTCTTCACCATTTCCGCGATTTCGCCCACGTGCTGATCGGTCACTTCCTGGATTTCTTTTTCGAAGTCTTTGACGTCGTCTTCGGTGATGTCTCCGCTGCTTTTGAGCGATTTCACTCCGTCCATGCCGTCTTTGCGGGCGGCGCGAACCCCGACCCGGGCCTGTTCTGCCTGATCTTTGACCAATTTGACCAATTCTTTGCGCCGCTCTTCGGTCGGCTCGGGGATGGGGAGTCGGATGAGTTTGCCATCCACGGAGGGATTGATCCCGAGTTTTGATTCGCGCAGTCCCCGCTCCACGTCTTGCAGGGTGCTGGGGTCGAAGGGCGTGACGGTGATGAGTCTGGCCTCCGGCGTGCTGATTTGAGCGAGCTGCTTCAGCTTCATGGAGGAGCCGTAGATGGTGACATGGATATCGATGCCCTCGACGAGGGCGGGGGAGGCCCTGCCGGTGCGCACGGAGGCGAATTCCTGGCTGAGGTGCTCGACCGCCTTTTGCATGGAGGCGGTCGTTTCCGGGAGGAGGTTGTCTACGGTCATGAGAAGAAGGGGAGAAAGGGGCTCAGGCGGCCTGCTGGCTGGGATTTTCCACGATGGTGCCGATGGGTGCGCCGAGCAAGACGCGTTTGATATTGCCGGGCTCGTTCATGTCGAAGACGACGATCGGTTTGTTGTTGTCCGAGCAGAGGCTGAAGGCGGTGGCGTCCATGACTTTGAGCTGTCGTTGGAGAGCGTCCTGGAAGGTGAGGGTGTCGAAGCGGACGGCGTCCGGATTCTGGTGGGGATCCGAGTCGTAGATGCCATCCACTTTGGTGGCTTTGAGGACGGCGTCGGCCCCGATTTCGTTGGCCCGGAGGGCGGCGGTGGTGTCGGTCGAGAAGAAAGGATTGCCGGTGCCTGCTCCGAAGATGACCACCCGCTTGGCTTCGAGATGGCGAATGGCGGCGTCCCGGATGAAAGGCTCGGCCACGCTTTTCATTTCGATGGCCGTTTGGACGCGGGTGGGAACGCCCATGGCTTGGAGCATGCTCTGGAGGGCGAGGCAGTTCATGACGGTGGCGAGCATGCCCATGTAGTCGGCCGTGGCCCGTTCCATCCCCCGGTTGCTGGCGCTGATGCCCCGCCAGAAGTTGCCGCCGCCGATGACGATGCCGATTTCAAGCCCGGTTTCCCAGGCTGCCTTGATCTGGGAGGCCATGTTTTCGACGATTTCCGGGGAGATGTTGTCCCGGCTCTGTTCCGCCCGGAGGGCTTCGCCGCTGAGTTTGAGAACCACTCGTTTGAATCCGCGCTCGCTACCTGTGTTCATGCTGAAGTTGCAACGAACCAGAGGAGCATGCTTCCCGGGATAGAAAAGCTTCTTTTGGAGGGAATTTCCAGCGTTGCACGAGCGCGTGGTTTCGCTGAGGAGGGGGACGTGAGGATCGTGGATCGCTACATCGGCACGCAGATCTTGATTTCGACGCTCTTTGCGGTCGGCGTGCTGAGCTTTGTGATTGTGTTAGGCAATCTTTTCCAGGAGCTTTTCCCGCGCATGGCGGAGGGGACCGTCTCGGTGGGCGATGCCTTCCAGTTCATCGGCTTGGTTTTGCCCTATTCTCTGATTTTCACGATCCCGTGGGGTTTTTTGACGGCGGTGCTTTTGGTGTTCGGTCGCTTGTCCGCCGACAAGGAACTGATCAGTTTCCGGATGGCCGGGATGAGCCTGCCCAGGATTTGCCTGCCGGTCTTGGTCCTGGGACTGGTCTTTTCAGGGATTTGTTTTTGGGTGAATGTTTCCATCGGCCCCCGCTCGGAACAGGCCATCAGCTTTCTCATTTTCCGCGCCGCCACCGAGAAGCCGGAATCGCTGTTCGTGGAGGACCGGGTTTTCAGCGAGTTGGACGACAAGAGGATTTACATTGGCCGGCGCGAGGGGAGGACTCTGTATGATTTTCACTTGGTGGAGGTCGATGAACTGCGCCGCGCCACGCTCTATGTCCAGGCCGAGAAGGTCACGCTTAATTCCCTGCCTTCGGAATCCGCCATGGAGATGCGGCTCGAGAATGCTTACATCGAAGCCATTGAGGGGGGCGATTTTCGGGAAAAGGCACCGCTTCGAGTGCGAGAGCATTTCTACCGCGTCGATCTCTCGGGGCTGAAGTCGAGTCGCTTCAAGACCGGGCAGCTCGACAACGCAGCCCTCCGGGAAGCGCTCCGAAGCGGGGACTTGGACCAGGGCCAGCGGCAGGAGGTCTTCAGTGAATTGAGTCTCCGCTATTCGCTCTCGCTCGCCTGCATGACCTTTGGCTTGGTGGCCATCCCTCTTGGCATTCGGACGCAGCGTCGCGAGACCTCGACCGGCTTCGTGCTGAGCGTGGTCATCGCGGTGGTCTATTTCTTGTTTATCGTCTTTGCCAAAACCAAGCGCGCGGAGGAGGGCTGGCTGCCTCACGGCTTGGTCTGGTTGCCCAACGCGCTCTTTTTAGGCCTCGGAATTTGGCTTTTTTTGCGGGTCGCTCGGCGCTGAGCGTTTTCTGTAAGCAAAAGCCCCCCCTCCGGCGTAGTGCTAACTGTTCCAAATGCCCTGTTTGCATGAGCTGGGATCGCCCCGCTCACCCTCATGAACCCACCGATTTCCCCAAGCCGTTTTGCTATCTGGACCGCCCTGCTGGGACTGGTCGTTTTGTCGGCTTGTTCGCGGCGAGACCGGACGGTCGAAATCACTGATTCCCGAGAGGTGTCGCCCCACGAACGCGAGATCGATTTCACCGCTTCCCCCGAGAAACGTTTTCAGTTGTCCAACGCCGGGATCGTGCCCTCGGATCTGGAGCAGTCCTCGCCCGCTCCCAGCCCTCCCGCTCCCGCTCCGGCCGGACTCATGGCGGAGACGCCGCCGGGCTGGAAGGCCATTGCCCGCTCTCAGTTTCGGGATTTGAACTACCTGGTCGATCCCTTGGGAGAGATCGAGGCCTACGCCACGTTGACCGGCGGGACCAAGCTGATGAACGTGAATCGCTGGTATGGCGAACTGGGGATGGAGCCGCTCTCTGAATCGGGCTTGGCCACTCTCGAACGCATTCCCATGCTGGGGGATGAGGCGGTCCTCTTCGAGCAGGTCGGGACCTACCGACACATGCGCCGAGGCGACGTCAAAAAGGACTTCAAGGTTCTGGGAGCGGTGGCGGAGGCGCAGAGTGGGCGCTTGGTCACCATGAAAATGTTTGGTCCGCGGGAGGTGGTCGAGGGGGAGAGGGCCAATTTCCTGGCGCTCTGTGCCTCGCTCAAGCTTGTCAATTGAGTCCATGGAGGAGACCTTGAAAATCTGGGGTCAAAAGACCTTCCGGTTCTTTTCTTCCTTCGGCTTGGCCACGGCGGTCTTGGTCCTGATGGTGGTGGTGACTTTTTTCGGGACCATCGCGCAGGTGGAACTGGGAATCTTCGAGGCCCAGAAACGCTACTTTGATTCCTGGATTGCTTTCCATCGCTTCGGCAATGGCTTCACTCTTCCCCTGCCGGGGGCCTACCCGCTGATGCTGCTTTTGTTCGTCAACATGGTCTGCGGTGCCATCATTCGGGCGCGCAAAGGCCCCAAGCAAATTGGCAATCTGATCTCGCACTCCGGCATCCTCTTTCTTCTGGCGGGCGGGTTTGTGGCTCATCATTTTTCGGAAGCGGGCCATATGACCTTGGCCGAGGGGCAGCAATCCAATGTGGTGAAAAGCTACCACAACTGGGTGGTCGAGATTCATGAGCGTGGGAAAGACGAGGTGCTGGTGGTGGGCGAGGAGGTCTTGCGGGATCTGGCGCCGGCGAACTCGGTCACCTTCACCCATTCTTCGCTCCCTTTCGATCTCACGCTGAGCGGCTACCGCCGCCACTCTAACATCGTGGCCGAGGGGCCGGGTGGCTTCCGTTTGATCCCGCTCAAGCCGGTGGCCGAGGCCGAGCGCAATCTGGGGGGCGCGCGCGCCACCCTCGTAGCTGAGGATGGCACCCGGGAGGACTTTCTCATGTGGGGCGGGGAGCTGGCTCCCCATGGCACGACGGTCGACGGCCGGGACTTCGCCATCTCTCTCACGCGCCGGAGTTGGACGGTTCCCTTCTTGGTCCGGCTGGATGATTTCAGCTACAGCTATCATCCGGGCACCAAGAAGCCGCGTGATTTCACCAGCATCGTCTACCGCGAGGAAGCGGGCGAAATCGCCCGCGCGAAGATTCGCATGAATGAGCCGATGCGACATGACGGCTTCACGTTTTTCCAGGCGCAATTTCAAGACTTCGGAAACGGCAACGTGCGCTCCATTTTCGAGGTTTCTCGCAACCCCGCAGACCAGTGGCCGCTCTACGCTTGCATCGTCATTTCGCTCGGCTTGTTGATTCACTTTGTGGTGAAACTTCTGGAATTTGTGGGTCGGTCACGCAAACAACGGGCCGCCCAAGCCATCGCATGAAACGCCTTTCGCTGATCCTGCTCGCTCTCAGCTCCGCGACGTCCCAGGCGCGCGAGGTGGCGGAGGTCACAGGCTATGAACCATGGCCGGAAGAGGCCATTGAGGCTTTTGAGAGCTTGCCTTTGCAGGTGGGCGGGCGGGTCATGCCGGCGAGCACCTTCGCCCGCTTCCAACTGCTGGCGCTGCGGGCCATGGCCAGCATCACGATCACCAGCGGGGGGGAGAAGGTGAAAATCCCAGCTACAGCCTGGCTGATGGATTCCATGTTCCGGCCTGAGCTGGCCAAACGATTGCCGCTCTTCCTAGTCGATAACACCGACCTCCTCATCACGCTGGGCGTGGATGATTTGGGCAAGCGGCGGGACCGGTTTTCTTACCAGCACATTGAGCCGGGCTTGGAACGCTTGCGAAGTCTCGCTTCGCAGTATGAGGGCATCGCCAAAAAAGATCGCTCCCAGGAGCAGGATCATTTGGTGGGCCTGCGAGACAATGTGGTGAGGTTCGAGCAGATCGCGGGGCTCTTTGCCTGGGCCGGGCAAACGATCGAGGTGGACTTTGGGATCGTGCCTGGGCTGGGAACCCAAATCGCTGGCGAGATGTCGGTCAGTCGCCTGCTGCCGGTTCTCATGTTGATCCAGGAAACCGGCGCTGGTGGAGCGGGGATGGAGCAGGCGGAGTTGGTCCGCGTGAGCAATCTTCTGGAGCGCAAGATGAACGCGGCGGCTCAGGTTCGAATGATTCCGCCCTTCGAGAAGGACCTGGAGGATTGGCTGCCTCCGGGTGGGCTGATGTTTCTAGCGGTTTTGGGTCGATTGGACAATCCCATCGAAGCCTTCGAGTTGATCAAGCGCATGGAAGAAATGGCCACTGCTCGACCCGGAGCGGGCTTTTTGGAAGCGCTCGAGGCCTTCAAGGAAGAGATTGTGACGCGGGCCAAGGAACGGGGGGAGTATGCCGATATTCCGACCGAGGTGACCTACAATCGAGTGCAATTCTTCGGGCAGGCCAAGGTTTGGTTTGTGCTTTTGTTTTTGGTTTTGGCGCTCACTTGGCTGGCCCCGGCCAGTCGCTTCGGCCGCTGGGCCTCAACCGGGGCGGCTTGGGCGACGCTCTTCCCGCTCGGCATGTTGATCGTGGGCATCGTGTTCCGAAGTTTCATCCGCCACCAGGCGGCCCCGATCCACAGCCTCTACGACACCATTCTCTTCATCACCGCTTTTGGGGTCTTTCTCTTTCTCATGATCGAATGGATGACCCGCCGGGGGGTGGCCTTGGCCCTGGCCCCGGCTTTGGGCGCGCTGGGGATGTTCGTGGCGAGCCGCTACGAGGTCATCGACGGCGCGGATACGATGCCGCAGCTCCAGGCGGTTCTCGACACGAGCTTCTGGCTTTGGACGCACGTCACCATCATCAACATCGGCTACACCGCCGGCTTGGGCGCGGGTTTTGTGGCGACGGTCTATTTGGTCTGCAAATTCTTCGCCCCCACCAAGCTCAATCGCGAGTTCTTCCGCACGCTCACGCGGATGGTTTATGGAATCATTTGCTTCGGGCTGCTCTTTTCGCTGGTGGGGACGGTCTTGGGAGGGATTTGGGCCAACGATAGTTGGGGTCGCTTCTGGGGCTGGGACCCGAAGGAAAATGGCGCCCTCATGATTGTGCTTTGGCAGTTGGCCATTCTCCACGCCCGCCTGGGAGGGTTCATCAAGGACACCCTCGTGAATATCTGGGCCATGGTGGGTGCCATCATCGTGATTTTTTCATGGTGGCACGTGAACCAACTGGGCGTAGGCCTGCATTCCTACGGCTTCACGAGCGGGATCCAACGCGGGCTGATGCTGAGCTATGGCTTTGCCCTGATCGTGATCGGGTTGGGGGTTTGGGTTTGGATGCGGGAGAAGGAATAGGCCCGGCAGAAGGCGGAGGAGAAGGCCAAAGACGGTTCGCCCGAAGCGATCAAGCAGCCTGCCTAGTCCGAGACCTCCACCACCATGGAAATCTCGACAGCCACGTTCAGGGGCAGGGCATTCACTCCGACCGCGATCCGGCTGTGACGGCCCGATTCGCCAAAGAGTTCCACCAACAGCTCGGAGGCGGCGTCGATGACCTGGGGCTGGTCCACGAAGTCCGGGGCGGAATTGACAAAGCCACTCACAGAAACGATTTGGCGCACCCGTTCGAGATGGCCGAGTTCGGCTTGGATGACAGAGAGGCGATTGAGCACACAGAGAACGGCCGCTTCCCGCGCAGCGGACAAGTCGAGATCCAGGCCGACCTTCCCGAGATAGGACTTTTCCGGGGAGAGCGAAATCCCGCCCGAGAGGTGCAGTTGTTGGCCGCTTCGGACTGCTGGCAAGTAATGGCCGATCGAGGCCGGGGGCGGGGGGAGTTCCAGGCCAAGTTCCTGGAGCTTATTTTGAAGGCTAGATTTTCTCATCTTTAGTGTTTGAGGCAGGTCTTTTTATAGATCAGAGTGTTGGTTGACAGCGCAACTGCTTTGCGAATTCAGACTACATCCAATCGTAGTTTTTCCATCGGCCGGTGTCCCGTTTTTTTGGCTGACGAAAAACCCCAAACCTGAGTCAACCGAACCATGGCAAGACCTAAGAAAGACAGAAACATCACGCGCATCGATTCCACGGTCGCGGAGGGAAAACAGGAAGCACACGGCTACGAAGTCCGGATCGTTCGCCGCGGGCAATCCGTTCACCGCTTCTTTGCGGACAAAAAAGCGGGTGGCAAACGCAAGGCGCTGGAAGCAGCCAGGAGCTTCCGGGATGGGGCGGAGGCCAAGCTCAAGCCGATGTCCCGGAAGGAAAAAGCCAATCTCTTGACCTCCAAAAACACTTCGGGTGTTCCGGGCGTTCGCTGGACCGAAAAGACCATTGCCAAGGGCAAGAAGACCTATGCCTATTGGTTCGCTGTGGCCACCTGGAGCCCCCAAAAAGGGGTTCGCAAGACCGCCAGCTTCTCGTGTGACAAGTACGGAGAACAGAAGGCGTGGGACATGGCCGTGAAGGCCCGCAAAGCCGGAGTGAAAGCGATGGAGGACGCCTAGCGCTTCTTGCTGGCGATTTCCGCCAAAGCATGAAAGCATCCCGCGTGAGGCTTCTCTGTGGGTTCTGTTTTTTGAGTGCGCTTTCGGCCGCCTGGTCGGCTGAAAAGCCGGAGTGGCAGGAGACGCTGCGTGCGCGAGGCCCGCTTTCCATCCTCTACTTCGGAAATCTCGAGGGAGGAGAGCAGCGGCTGGCAGCCTACTTGAGCGAGGCCCTCTCGGAGCGCTTCTACTATGAAGAGGAGGTGGTGGACTTGGCGACCGGTCCGGCGGGAGAGGGCCTTTCTTTTCTCAGTCTTTTCAGCGCGGAAAGTTCTCTTCTTTTGCCGGCAGGGGTCTGCTCTATGGAGCGCATTCTGCCGAGACCGGACTTGGTGGTTCTGTGTTACCGAAAGGAGGAGAGATTCGGGAACGGGTTTTGGCAGTCGGCTATGGAGAGATCACTCGAGGCCTTGGCAGCAGCGGACCTCCCGGTGGTGCTGTTGGCCCCTCCTTTGAGGGGTTCGCCCACGACCGCCGAGGGGGCCTTGGACAGGGAGTCGGTTTTTCTTTGGAAAGCGGCAGCGGCCAAACAGGCCTTGGCACTGCTCGACCCGAATTTGGACGAACGGGGCTTCTTGGAGGGAGGGGGCGATCTTCTTGCATGGGTGAGGCGAGCGGTGGCGCTTCTTTCCGAGACGGCTCCGCTCCCCTGGCGCATTGAGCAAGAGCCTGGCTTCGCCCCCGGGGCTGAGGTGGCGCATCGTTTGCACGGCGGGCCAGGGCCCTGGGGGGAGTTTCGATTGTCGGCGGTGGGCCGGGAGGGATGGCTGGCGCTTGAGGCGATGGCTCCCGGCCTGTGGCAGCTTCCGGATTCTTTTGGCGAAAGCGCCCCTCAATATTATCGCTTCCAGTCGGAATCGCTAGAGGGCTTGTTGGAAGCGCCTCGGGTGGTCGAGCCTTCTGGCCTTTCCCAAGCGAGGGGGGAGTGGGAAGGGCCGACGCGCCAAGCGAAGGCAGGCTCGGGGGCGTCAGCTGGCTTGGTGGAATTTGTGTCCCCGGTGCGGGCTCATGGGGTGCCCTTCGCCTTGGAAACGGGCGCAGGAGGGGATGGCTATCGCGAGGTCGAGATGACTTTGTTTTCCGGCCCGGAGGCGCTCTATCTGGTGTTGGCGCTCCGCCATTTTGATTTGGAGGAGATCGAGGGAAAAGCCTCGGTCCGTCTTCGCCTCTTTCTCGATTCCGCCCACGAGAGCGGGGCAGCGCTGCGTTTTGTGGGTCGATCCAAAGTGGAAGCTTCGCTGGAAGAGGCTCGTCTACCGGTCGTCCCCTTGACGGTGGCCCCTTTCGGAGAGGGCAGCCCGAGCGGGTTTTCGCCCGAGCAGGCCTACGCCGAGTGGAAGACGAAGCGGGATGGGCATCGTCAGCTGGTGGTGGTGCTGAATCGCGCGGTCCTTCCGGGGCTGACTTGGGAGGAGAGCGGGCCGGTGGGTCGCCTCGGCTTGCAGGCCCTGGTCGATTTTTTGGTGACGACCGAGGAGGAGCCGCAGGGGTCCTACCCTGAGGGGCTTCGCTTTGGCATCGTGCCTGATTTGGAGAGGCCTCCCGATGGGGCCACCTTGCCAGTCTTTGATTTTTCAGGCGAGGCAGTGGGTTCTTGGCGAGTGGTCTTGCGGTAGGATGGCAGGGTATTTCATCACGTTTGAGGGCTCGGAAGGCTGCGGGAAATCCACCCAGATTGCCCGCTTGAAGACTCGGCTGGAAGCGAAGGGCCGGCGGGTGGTTTCGGTCCGTGAGCCGGGTGGCACGGCCTTGGGCGAAAAGGTCCGCTCTCTCCTGCAATTTGACGCGGCCGGGCAGGGCATGGCGCCCGAGGCGGAGCTGATGCTGTTCGCGGCCAGCCGGGCTCAATTGGTTCGGGAAATCATCGGCCCCGCTTTGCGAGAGGGGGCGGTGGTCATTGCCGATCGTTTTTTGGATTCGACGGTGGTCTACCAGGGAATGGCCCGGAAGCTGGGCCGGGAAGTGGCCGAGGCTGTCAATGCCCTGGCGGTGGGCGATTGTCTCCCGGATCGGACGTTTCTCCTCGATATGGAAGCGGCGGTGGCCACGGAAAGGGCCCGGAAGGTGTCGGAGGCGGCCGGGGTGAGCGATCGCATGGAGCGAGAAAACGACGAATTTTTCGCCCTCGTGAGGCGGGGTTTTCTCGATCTGGCCGAGGAAGCTCCCGAGCGCTTCCGGGTCATTGACGCCTCCCAGAGCGTGGACGAGGTCAGCCAGGCGATTTGGGCGATCCTACAGGAAGATGGCATTCACACTTGAGAGCGCACGACACTACGCCGGCGAGGCCGTCCGGCGGGGGCGCTTGGCGCATGCCTACTTGGTGACCGGACCGGCCGGAAGTGGCAAGGAGAGCTTAGCCGGCGAGTTGGTGCGCCAGCTGAATGGGGGGGTGGGAGAATCGCTGGATGCGCTTTCGAGTGGCTTGGTCAGGGTCGTGCGGCCTTCTTCCAAGAGCCGCTTGGTGACCGTCCAGCAAGTGCGCGAGCTCGAGCGAACCCTGCGGGTGCAAGCCCCCCGAGGGAAGACCAAGGTGGCGGTGCTGGTGGAGGCCGAGCGACTGGGAGAGGGAGCGGCCAATGCCTTTCTCAAAACGCTGGAAGAGCCGCCTCCGCAGTCGCTCCTTCTTCTTCTGACCGAGGCGCCGGAACAGCTTTTGGACACCATCCGCTCGCGTTGCCTCCAGGTTTCTCTCCAAAGCCGCGAGATCCAGCGGAGCGAGGAGGAGCAGGAGATGGTGGCGCTTCTGGCCGGCCATTTTCAAGAGGGCCGGGATTCGGTGGCGGGGGCCTTGCGCCTGCTGCGCCGGGTCAGCCAACTGCTGGACGGCGTGCGTGCGGAGATCCAAAAGCAAGCCGACAGCCAGCTGGAGGCCGAGAAGGCGACTTACCAAAAGACGACCGAAGGGGATTGGCTCAAACGACGCGAGGAAACCTGGAAAGCCTTGGCCGCTTCCTCGTATCTGCGAGAGCGAACGCGGCTTTTTGACCTGTTTTTGGGTTGGTTCGCCGATGCGGTTCGGCAGCAAGTCGGGGTGTCCATTGGCTTGGAGTTTCCGGAACAGGCGGCCGTTTCGGCGGCCCTGGCGGGGAGGTATTCCCTCCAGGAGCTGATGGAAAAGATGGAGGCGGTGGAGGCCTTGCGGGAGCAGCTGCAAAGCAATGCCCAGGAGACCCTTAGCCTGGAGGCGGGCTTTTTGAAAATTTTCGGGTGATCCCCGCCCCGGATTCTAGCAGAAATCCGTTGCTTCCAGTGACTTTCTCTCTATAGCTCCCCTCCCGCATTCCGCGAACCACCCGCCGCCCCGTTTTCAGTTATGAATATCATCGCCAAAATCGAACAAGAGCAGATGAAAGACGAGTTCACCCCGGTGAATGTCGGCGACACCGTTAAGGTCCACAATCGAGTCATCGAGGGGGGCAAGGAGCGGATTCAAATTTTCCAAGGTCTGGTCATCGCCAAGAGCGGTTCGGGCATCAACGAAGCCTTCACGGTGCGCAAGATTTCCTATGGAGAGGGTGTGGAACGGGTTTTCCCGGTCCATTCGCCCAAGATCGCCAAGGTGGAGGTGACCCAAGAGGGGGATGTCCGCCGCGCCAAGCTCCATTATCTCCGTTCCCGGGTTGGCAAACGGGCCACTTTGGTGAAACAAAAAGAGCCCAAGAAGTAATTCGCGGAGAGCCTATTCGGCTCACTCGGCCTCGTCTGGATAGAGCTGGAGATTGCGCAGGAGACGCTCTTCCTCCACTCCCTGCTGGAGTTCTTCCTCGGAAGCTAGTTGGAACTCCCGTCGCTTCATGGTGGGAGGACCTTGGTCCGCTTTCTCTCCCAAGTCTTCCAGGGACGGCAAAAGCAGCCCCGGTCCGGCGGAGGTGGCGGCCAAGTTTTCCGAGGGCAAGGCCTCTTCCGGGGGGAGGAATTCGACGGCCGGTATCGTGCGGTGGCGGCGCGTCAGGAGCGGTTCTCGCTCCGGTTCCGGGAGTCGAAGATCGAACCAGGAGCTGCCTTGGCTGCTGGGGTTAGCTTGGACCCGGATGGCTTCCAGCGGATTGCTCAAGCCGCACGAGGCCAGCCAGGGGAGGAAAAGAGCGAGCAAAGAACGAAGGGGGGAGAACTTGGCCATGGCGAGCGCCTTACGATGGCGGAATGCCTTCGTCAATTGCTTGCCAGCAGCGGGAAGGAGGGGACTTGTGGGCGGTGATTCTCGATCTGGACTGTGCGCCGCCGCCGATTCGGGTGGTCTCCGATCTCCATCTTGGCCATCCCAAGTCGCGGATTGGGGGGGTGGAGGGCTGGCTGCCTCTGACTGAGGGCGCGGGGACCGTGCTTTTCAACGGAGATACTTGGGAGGGTCGGGTGAAGGAGCGCGCGCACTTGGCGAGCCGCGCGAAGTTGGAGCAACTGCAAGCGGCGCTCGCGCGGCGTGGGGTCCAAGCCCTCTTTTTGGAGGGCAATCACGACCCGTTTGGGTGGGAGCACTCGCTGGCCACCTTTGGGGCGGGGCAGGTGGTGGTGACCCATGGGCATGCCGTTCTGGAGGAGGTTTCGCCTTGGAGTCGGGAGGTCATCTGGCAGCGAGAGGCGCTGCGCAGTCTGGGCCCGGAAGGGCTGCCTGCCTCCTTGGATCCCCTTCTCCGTCGCTTGCAGGAGACGCGCGCCCGCGCGCGCGCCATCAAACCTCTCTCTCGCGAACGCGGGATGGGCTTCAGGCTCTGGCAGCGATTTCGTCCCGATCGGCAATGGCAAATTTTCCTGGCCATCGCCCAAGGATCGAGGCGGGCCATGCAGTTTCTCCAGCACTTCGCACCGGAAGCGCGCGTGATGCTTTCTGGGCACACTCACTGGGCCAGTGTTTTCCAGCAGGGCTCCCGATCGATTGTCAACACCGGGGCCTTCACCGTTCCTTCCCGGTCCCTGGTGGTGGATTTGCAAGGATCGCTGGTCCGGGTTCGTGAGGTCGAGCGGGCGGGAGGGGAGTTCCGCCTGGGCCGGGATCGCGCGGAGATCGACCTGGATTGAGGTGGCGGGGGGTTCGCTTTTGTGGCATGACGCCTTGAAGCGTTTGCTCTGCCATGAAACCATTCCTGTTCCTGCCCCTCGCCTTGCCGCTCTCTTTGCTCGCTTCCCCTTTGGAGGAAGACCAGGTCGAGGAGTCTTTCATTCCCGCTTACACGGTGGGGCAATTTTATTATTCCTGGAATGCGGACGCCGACTTCGATAGCGGAAGCGACGAGTTGGGAAACCAAGAGATCGGCCTGCAAGCGAACGTGCCCCTCTTTCAATACCAGGCCTTGCGAGCGACCACCGGGCTGCGCTTTCGCTACAATCAATTTGAGTTTGATGGCACGACCTTCCCCCTCGGGAACCAGGAACTCGACCTCTATCGGGTGCTCTTCCCTTTCGATTTTTGGACGCGCTTCCAAGAGAATCTGACCTCTTGGGTGCGGGTCATGCCCGGGGTGGCGACCGACTTCGAGGACCTCAATGGGGATGCCTTCGATCTGACGGTGCTCGCGCTCTTGTCCTACGGTTTCGCAGAGGATTGGAAGCTCATCGGTGGAGGCTACTATTCGCAAGACACAGGGGAGGCGGTCCTGCTGCCGGCGGTCGGTCTCATCTGGGAGCCGAGCCCCAACTCCCGCCTCAATTTGACCTTTCCCCGGTTCCAAGTGCTCTTCGCTCCCAATGACGATTGGCTTTTCTCGGCCAGTGCCTACCTCAATGGCGCGAGCTGGAATGTGGAGGATCCCGTGAATGGCGAGTCGGTCCAGCTCAATTACGGCGTGGTCCGCTTGGCCTTGGGAGCGGAGAAACATCTCGGAAACGGCTTTTGGCTCTTCGGGGATATCGGCTACCAAGTGGGGCAGAGTCTCGAGATTGAAGACAGCTCTCGGGTGGCCCTCGATACCGATATCGATGGGAATCTTTTTCTCAATCTGGGCCTGAACTATCGGTTCTGAAGCGGCTTCTTCGAAGTCGAATGGGACCTCGGAACGGTTGGGAGGAGGAAAGAACCTGGCCCTTTTGCGTGATCTCCAAAACGCCCTCCTCAGCCAGTTCTCTGGCCGCGGTCCGGACCACTTCCATCCTCTCCCGCCAACGCTCCCGCTGGAGGTGCTTGGCCGCCTCGCTCGGACAAATGCTTTTGCCTGGAGCGCGCCCGGCAAGCGTCTCGCGGATGGCGGCCTTGGCCTCCTCGAGGCTCACGGTTTCACCAAGCGGATGAGGGAGCTGAAGTCTTCCTCGGCGTAGCCTGCCTCCAGGCCTAGCTGGTAGACTTCGAGCGTCCGGGCGAGCTGAAGCAGGGGCAGTTCTCCGGCCGCTTGTTGCGCCAGGGTGAGGTCTTTGTGCATGTGCTTGACCGAGAATTGGGGGGAGAAGTCTTGCTGGCGAAGCTTGGGTTCCTTGAGGTCGGCCAGTTTGGTGTGGGAGGCATTGTCGCGAAGAATCTTAAAGAAGTCGTCATCTCGCAGGCCGTGTTGGCGGGCCAGTTGCAGGCCCTCGGCCAGCGCTTGGGTGATGGCAGCCACTTGGAGATTCATGGAGAGTTTGACGGCTTGGGCCTGGCGCTCGTCCGGGAGGCGATGCAGCGTCCGGCTGAGGGGCGCGAGAGCGGGGAGCGCCTCCTCAATGAGGGCTTCCGGCCCACCCACGTAAAAGACGGTTTGGCGCTGCTCGGCGATGGGGCCACTGCCGGTGAAGGGTGCCTCGAGGTAACGCCCTCCGTGGGCTTCGGTTTCCTGCCGAAAGTGACTAGCCGCCTCCGGGGAGATGGTGCTGGACTGGATCACGAGCGCTCCGGGTTGGAGGTGGGGGAGAGCCTGTTTCAGCACGGACTCGACGGCCGCGATGTCGCCGACGCAGAGATGCAGGATGTCCACTCCGTGGACCGCTTGGGCGATGTCCGGGGTGAAGCCGGGTGCCTCTGGTTTTGGGCTGCGGTTCCAGGTGCGCAGGGCGCGCCCATCGGCTGCGTGATGGCGGGCCCAGAGGGAGCCGATGATGCCAAGTCCAAGAAGGCTGAGATTCATGAGGAGGAAGGGAAAGGCGGTCGGCCGAGTGAGCCTAGCGTCCTTCTTTACGATGGGGCGAGCGAATGCTTTCGACCAAGTTTTGGACTTTTTCCGGGGCGTCCCCCGTGAAGCGATGCACCACCAGGGCCACCGCGAAGTTCAAAAGCATGCCCAAGGTCCCAATGCCCTCCGGGCTGATGCCCCAGAGCCAATTCTCGGGGTGGTTGGCCTCGGGCTGGAGAAACTTGAAATACACGATGTAGCCTGCGGTGAAGAGGATTCCCACGAGCATCCCGGCGATGGCTCCCTCCCGGTTCATCCGTTTGTGAAAGATGCCGAGCAGAATGGCCGGGAAGAAGCTGGAGGCGGCCAGGCCGAAGGCAAAGGCCACCACCTGCGCCACAAAGCCTGGGGGATTCATGCCGAAGTAGCCGGCCACCACCACGGCGAGGGCCGCACCGATGCGGGCGATCCTGAGTTCTTTTTGGTCCGACATCTCCGGGGCGAAGGTGTTCTTTACGAGGTCGCGGGCCACCGCCGTGGAGATGACCAAGAGCAGGCCCGCTGCCGTGGAGAGAGCTGCCGCCAGTCCTCCCGCTGCCACCAAACCGATGACCCAACTGGGTAGCTGGGCGATTTCTGGATTGGCCAGCACCATGATATCCCGATCCACGGTGAGCTCGTTGCGGGGGAGAGAAGAGGTGGGGTCGCCCGGGTTCCCGGTGTATTGAACCTTGCCGTCTCCATTGTGGTCTTCCCATTGAATGAGCCCGGTCGCCTGCCAGTTTTGGAACCAGGCCGGGGCCTCGTCGATCGGGAGATCACGAGTGGTCAGCAAGAGATTGGTCCGCGCGAAGACCGCCACCGCGGGCGCGGTCGTGTAAAGAATGGCAATGAAGAGCAGGGCCCAAAAGGCGGACAAGCGAGCGGCTGCCACCGTTTTGACGGTGTAGAAGCGCACGATGACGTGCGGCAAGCCAGCCGTGCCCAGCATGAGGGCGGCCGTGATGAAGAAGAGATCGATGGTCGATTTGTTGCCCCCGAGGTAGGAAGCGAAGCCCAATTCCTCGTGCAGGCCTTCCAGCCGCCCCAACAAGGATTGGCCGCTGGCCCGCAGCTCTCCGCCCATCCCGACTTGGGGAAGGACATTCCCGGTCATTTGGAAGGAGATGAAAATGGCTGGCACCATGAAGGCGAAGATGAGCACGCAATACTGGGCCACCTGCGTGTAGGTGATCCCCTTCATGCCACCGAGGATGGCGTAAAAAAACACGATCAACATGCCGATGCCGACCCCGAGATTGACCTCCACCTCGAGAAAGCGCGCGAAGACGATCCCCACGCCCTGCATCTGTCCGCAGACATAGGTGAAGGAGATGAAGATCGCGCAGAGGACCGCCACGATGCGCGCGGTGGTGGAGTAGTAGCGATCGCCCACAAAATCAGGCACCGTGAACTTGCCAAACTTGCGAAGGTAGGGCGCCAGCAAGAGCGCCAGGAGGACATAGCCGCCTGTCCACCCCATGAGGTAGGTGCCGCCATCGCGTCCGGCAAAAGCGATCAAGCCTGCCATGGAAATGAAGGAGGCAGCCGACATCCAATCGGCTCCGGTGGCCATCCCATTGGCGAGCGGAGACACGCCCCCGCCGGCCACGTAAAATTCGCCAGTGCTCCCCGCACGGGACCAGATTGCGATTCCCACGTAGAGGGCAAAACTCGCGATGACGATGCCTAGGGTCCAGGCTTGGATAGCGTCCATGGCAGGCCCTTCACTCGGAGATGGCAAACTCCCGATCCAGCCGATTCATCCGCCAGACGTAGATCGCGATCAGCAGCACGAAGACGTAGATGGAACCTTGCTGGGCGAACCAGAATCCAAGCGGGATGTGGGTTCCTGGAAAGGAAAAGCGGTCCAGCTGATCCACCCAGAGAATTCCGCATCCATAGGAGACGAGGAACCAGACAGAGAGCAAGGCGGCCAGGGTGGCGAGATTTTTTCGCCAATAACGGGCGAGGCAAGGGCTCGAAGACATGGGGTTGAGGGGGGTGGGGAAAAGGCAGTCTCTCCCTGATTTTGAGAAAGGCCAATTCGCATTTGATGCTGATTGACAGAGGAAGCTCGACTTCGCAGATATAGACAATGGTTCACGCACGCTATCTGGGAGAGGAACATCTCCCCGCCTCCGGGGCGCTTCTTTTGCCCAATCGCCTCTCGCCTCATGAAATGACGGGTCTGGCTGAGCACTTCGGCGAGCGGAAGCTCACTTGGCTGGTGGAAGGCGCGAGCCAACTCGATCCAGCCATGCAAGCGATTCTGAATGGCCCGGAAGTCCGGTCGCTCCGCTTCGACGCTTCCGCCCGCCAGCCCGGAGAATTTTATGCCCGCCTGCGCCAAGGCCTGAGTGAGGGGGAATGGCTGGTCTTCGTCCCCGGGAAAGTGATCTGCCGGGCGGGCACGCTCTGGGAAACGCCCAGTGAGCTGCAAGAGTTCCTTCTGGGAGCAGGGGAGCCCGTGCTCCCGGTGTTTTTTGGTCGGCCCGGCAACCCAAAGTTGTCCATCGAAACTGCCAGCGAGGACGCTTCCACGGTGGTCTTCGGGCCGCTTTTGGAAAAAAAAGAGCTGACGGTCGCCCGCCTGCAAGAGGAATGGCTTCTGGCGGGAGAGCGGGCCTTCGCCGAGCGGGAGAGCCTGGAGGCGAGCTTGGCCTACAGTGTCATGCTGGGGATCAAAAAGCATGGCTCCCGACCGGTGGTTTTCGATGGGGTCGACAAGAGCGAAACTGGCTACGACAAGGTGCTGGCGGCCGCCTTGGCCTTGGCGGCCTACGTCAAGAAGGCCACCCGAAAGCCCCGGGTCGGCATTGCCCTGCCTCCTGGCCGGGCTGGGTTGATTGCCAATCTCGCGGTCCTGATCGCCGGGAAGGTGCCGGTCAATTTGAACTACTCCGCTAGCCGGGCCGCGGTGGAATCGGCCATGAAGCAGGCCGATCTCGACCGCTTCCTCACGGTCGATCTCTTCGTCCGAAAGCTCCAGAGTTTCCCTTGGCCTCCGAATCGCCATCTCATTTTTGTGGAACGAGTGCTGCCAAAAATGAAGCCCAAGATCATCGGATGGCTTGTCCTCTCGAAACTTCTCCCAGTCGGCCTCCTGGCCTCGTTGGCAGGCGTCGCCAAAAGAGGAGGGGACGAGGAAGCGGTCCTTCTTTTCACGAGCGGCTCTTCGGGAGATCCCAAGGGCGTGGTGCTAACCCATCGGAATGTCCTCAGCAATGTCATTCAATTCGCGACCCGTCTCGACCAGTCCGATGAGGATGTGGTCTTGGGCACCTTGCCGCTTTTCCATAGTTTTGGTTGCACCGTCACGCTTTGGTTTCCCTTGATGGAAGGCCTCAGTCTGGCGACGTTTCCCACGCCGCTGGAGGTCCCGAAGATCGCCGACCTGATTGAGAGACGGAAAGCCACCCTCCTGCTCTCGACCCCCACTTTCCTGCGTGGCTACCTTCGCAAGGTCGATCCGGAGAAGCTCCGTTCGGTCAAACTTTGTGTCACGGGGGCCGAAAAGCTGCCGCCGGCCGTGGCCGAGGCTTTTGAAAAGAAGTTCGGGATCGAAGTCTGCGAGGGGTATGGCCTGACCGAGACCTCGCCCGCGACCAATGTCAATCTGCCAGACCTCCCGGCAGCCGACGGCTACCCGGTCATCCCTTCTCGCCGCCTGGGTTCCGTCGGGCAGTTGCTGCCCGGACTGGCGGTGCGCATCACCGACACTTCGACCGAGGCGCCCCTGCCCTTGCACGAACAGGGCATGATCTGGTTTAAGGGCGGGAACGTCTTCCCGGGCTACTACCAGCAGCCAGAGAAAACGGCGGAGGTCTTCGAGGGCGATTGGTTTCGGACGGGGGATATTGGAAGGTTCGACGAAGACGGCTTCCTATATATCGAAGGCCGGCTTTCCCGCTTCTCGAAGATCGGGGGGGAAATGATTCCGCACGAAACGGTCGAGATCGCCATCATGAAGGAACTGGGCATCGATGAGGATGCGGAACGCAAGGTCGTCGTGATGGGGGCCCCGGATGAGGCCAAGGGCGAGATGCTGGTCTTGCTCTCGACCATCGCCGGAGAGACGGTCAACCAGGAGATGATCGACTTGCGGTATCGCCTGATCGAAAATGATTTTCCCTCCCTCTGGATTCCCAAGAAGCTGGTGAAGGTGGAAGAAATTCCGGTGCTGGCTTCTGGAAAGCTCGACTTGAAGCGCTGCCAGGAATTGATTGAGAAGGTGGTGTAGCCCGCACGGAGCTCGGAATTTTAGGATCTATAGCTCCGGTAGAAACCGAGTCCTTTGGTGCGATGAGTTACCCAGAGGCAATTCTGCAGCTTGGTATTATCCAGTCGTGCAGTTCACGTATGCGGAAACGCCCCATCAACAGGTTTGCGAGTTCGTTCTGTTGAACGGTCCAGTGGGCGCTAGAGTTCCTCTATTGATTGATCCCGTTTCACAGAAAGCTCGGATTTCGACCTTTCGACATCGATGGGTTGCGACTATTCTGATGGTAATTGGAACAGTGGTTTTTTTGTCTTTTGCGGCTTTAGCCCGCTATGTAGAAAGCAGCTGAACGATTGGTGCAGTCTTGGTTGGAAGTGTTTGTTTGGGCTAATCGAGGACCTTGAGTTACTACAGAGTCATGCACGAGTGGAAAGGAATCGAGGCAGCGGCAAAAGCTTGTGGTTTGCCTTACCTCCTTGTTGGGGGCCATGCGGTGAACGCTCGGGGGTTCTCTCGGGTTACCAAGGACATCGATATCGCGATCTGCCGAAAGGACTGGTTCGGTTGGAAGCATGCGTTGGAACAGGCTGGTTGGAGTTGTCAGGCTAGAAACATCAACTTTGGCGTGTTCTCGATGGTGAGTGAGCCGACGGTAAAGATGGATCTGATGTTGCTCGAAAAGGAGACTTTTGGGAAGCTGAGTAGCAAGGCAGATGAGATTGATTATGATGGGTTTCATGCTCGCGTTCCGGATTCACTGGACCTGGCTGCGATGAAGATTCATGCGCTGGAGCAGCACCGATTGCAGACGGGCATGGCGCAAGGCAGAAAGAATGATGTCCCGGATATCCGCTATCTTTTGGGTAGTGTCGGAATCTCGATGGACTCACCGAAGTTTCAGGCGATCATCAACCGTTATGGAAGCCCGGAAGTCGCCAAGCTCCTCCGAGAGGGATTTGAATGAGTTCGTTCAGAGGCTCGATAGCTTGGAGTTAACGGTGTTCCATGGGGAGTGGCCAGAATCGCCACCCCTGACCCGGAAGGATATTGCCGAGATACGCGATCGACGGTTCACGATCGAAGAGATTCATGAGTTGTCGCCGAATGATCCCAAATTCGGTGCGCCTTTTATTTTGGAGTAGCGCTTTTGAGTGAAGGGTGGAGGCGCTCTTGGGATGGAATGATGGCCCCGGCGAGCCGGGGCTCTCCCAAAGCGGCGGCAAGCCGCCGCACTCCAAGGCGTCTCCATAAAAAAGGCGCGACCGCTTGTCGCAGTCGCGCCTTGGAGAAAGTTCTCGTGGTTCAGCCTTTGGCGGCGGCGTAGCGCTCGGCCACGGCGTCCCAGTTGATCACGTTCCAAATGGCAGCCAGGTAATCAGGGCGCTTGTTCTGATACTTCAGGTAGTAGGCGTGCTCCCAAACATCCACCCCGAGAATGGGGACGCAGCCACACTGGTCGAACTCTTTTCCCATGAGAGGGTTGTCTTGGTTCGGGCTGCCGCAGATGCAGACTTTGCCGTCGGCTTCGGCCGCCAGCCAAGCCCAGCCGGAACCAAACTGTCCCACGCCCGTGGCCGCGAACTTTTCTTTGAAGGCATCGAAGGAGCCAAAGGTGGAATCAATAGCGGCGCCCAGCTCCCCGGTGGGGGCGCCTCCGGCATTCGGTCCCAGGACCGACCAAAAGAGACTGTGATTGAAGTGCCCTCCGCCATTGTTGCGCACCGCAGTCCGGATCCCGGCCGGAAGGGTTGCCAGGCCGGTCATGAGTTCCTCGATCGATTTGTCGGCGAATTCGGTTCCTTCGACCGCGGCGTTCAGCTTGCTGACATAGGCCGCGTGGTGCTTGCCATGGTGGATTTCCATGGTGGCGGTGTCGATATGCGGTTCGAGGGCTTCTTTGGCGTAAGGAAGATCAGGGACGGAGAAGGCCATGGCAGAGTGATTGGATTGGGTGGTGGTGTTTGCAGTGGGGAGCCCCATTTTCGGCTCCAGTTCGCTACCGCATACGAGCAAAGGGTCCCTTTGGCAACGGGAGATCAGTCTCGAAGAAAGTTCTCAACCCATCCCGGCAAGAGATCGCCACTTCGGCCGAGGTGGTGTTCGTGAAAGGCATCGCTGATCTCGGTCGCGGAGAGATTGAATTCGATGCAACGAGCCCCTCCTTGGTAGCGGGCGCTTTCGACAAAACCAGCTGCCGGGTAGACGTGGCCGGAGGTGCCGATGGCCAAAAACAAGTCGCAGCGAGAGAGGGCTGCGCCGATGCGGTCGAGTTCCAGAGGCATTTCACCGAACCAGACCACATGGGGTCGCAGCGAATCGCTTTCTCCACAGCCGGGGCAGCGGGAGCCGACCACGATCTCCTCGTCCCAAGGCACCAAGAAACCACAGGCCAGACAACGGACCTTTCGCAGCTCGCCATGCAGATGGATCAAATTCTGGGAGCCAGCCCGTTCGTGCAGATCGTCGATATTCTGAGTCACCAAAAGAAACTCGCCCTCCCATTCTTTCTCCAAGCGGACCAGAGCCCGGTGGGCGGCGTTGGGCTGGATGTCTCCGTGGACTAACTGATGACGCCTCGCGTTGTAGAATCGCTGGACGAGTTCCGGGCGGCGGACAAAGGCCTCTGGCGTGGCCACGTCCTCAATCCGGTGGTTTTCCCAGAGGCCCTCGGCATCGCGGAAGGTGGCTAGGCCGCTTTCCGCGGAGATCCCCGCGCCTGTCAGCACCACCATCCGCATAGCGAATGCTTACGAGAAAAGCGCGAGCTTGGCCAGCGGTCAGGAGTCCGGCGTGAGATTTCTTTTCTTTCTTCGGAACGGCTCGGATTTGACACTTCCTCCGATCGCGATGGCAGCGGCGATGATGACGAGGTTCTTAATGATGTATTGGCCCTCGAGAGTGGGCACGAGCGGTTTACCCGCTGCTTGGAAGGTGACGTCGGGAAGCATCACCAGCGGGAGGAAGGTTCCGCCCATTTGGATGGCGAGCAAGGCCACGGCCAAGCGGGTGGTTCGGCGGAAGAGGAAACAAATCCCGATCGCCACTTCCCACCAACCGATCATTATCAACCACGCTTTCGGGCCGAAGACCGGGATCCAAGCCACCGTCGCGAAGAGAAGGTCTTCCGCGGGAGACAATCGCAGTGGTTTGAGAAGCCCGAACCAAACAAAGACGATGGCGAGGGCCCAGCGGAGGGCGGGCTGGCCATACTTGGACATCCAGCGGGTGATGACCGCATCCAGTTTGATATAGGTTGATTCAAAGCGCCCTACGACTTCGTCTATGCTCATCCTGCTTCTCTTTCGTATCAATGACCCATGGTTCATCCGTGGGTGTTGGTTGAAACGCTGCCGGGGGAAGAGGGGTTGCAGACCTTTAGAAAGAAGTCGGTGGGGTGGAAGACCGCAAGCTGCGTTCGCCGCTAGTTTGGCACGATTGGAAGCCAAGAGCCCGCAAGTCATGGGCGCGGGTTTCCCTACGATTAGTTGAGCGCCTGCAAGCTCTTGGGGAGGAACTTGCCGTCCTGGCGCAGCAGCTTGCCGTCGAACTTGATTTCACCCCCGCCGTAGTCCTTTCTTTGGATGCACACCATATCCCAGTGGACTTTGGAGCGGTTGCCATTGTCGGCCACGCCTTCGTAGGCCTGGCCGGGGGTGAAGTGAAAACTGCCGTCGATCTTCTCATCGAAGAGGATGTCCCGCATAGGGTGCTTGACCTCGGGGTTCACTCCGATCGCGAATTCCCCGATGAAGCGGGCGCCGGCGTCGGAGTCGAGAATCTTGTTGAGCGCTTTGCTGTTGTTGGCAGTCGCTTGCACGATTTTTCCTTTTTCGAAGGTTAGCTCGATGTCGTCGAAGGAGATGCCGCGGTAGAGGGTCGGGGCGTTGTATTTGAGGACACCTTCCACGCTGTTTTTGACCGGGGCGGAGAAGACTTCGCCGTCGGGGATGTTGTAGTTGCCCGCGCAGACGATCGATTCCATGTCCTCGAGGGAAAACCTGAGGTCGGTGCCCGGGCCGGTGATGTGCACTTCCCGCGCCTTGTCCATGAAGCGCTTGAGGGCCTTCATGGCAGGCACCATCGATTTGTAATCGAGCAAGCAGACCCGGAAGTAAAAGTCCTCAAAAGCCTGCGTGCTCATGTTGGCTTGCTGCGCCATGGAGGGCGTCGGCCAGCGGAGGACACACCAACGGGTCTTGTTGACCCGGTAGTTGAGAACCGGGCGAAGTTTGCTCATGACCAGGTCCATCCGGCCTGAGGGAACATCGGAGAGTTCATTGATGTTTTCGGCTCCTCGCACGGCGATGTAAGCGTCCATGCCCTTCATTTGAGCGAGGAGGTGCTTGCCGGTGAATTCATATTGGCTCTCGGTGGCCCCCTGCATCAGCTCGCGGGTGATGCGGCCATGGTGAAGTTGGATGAAGGGTTCTGCTTTGACGGCTCGGACTTCGCGAAGGAGGGCCAGGGCGAATTCGTCGGGGGTGTCATGGAGATCCAAGAGAATGCGCTCACCGCGTCGCAGGCTGACGGAGTAGCGGACGAGTTGGCGGGCCAGTTTGTCAAAGCGAGGATCGTGCATGCAGAGGATTTGGCAGTTGTGGACCGAGGGAATGTGTTGCCTTGTTGGCGACCTCCGCAAGTCATGGATTCTCCCTTTCTCTCTTCGTGGTCGGACGTGGCGGCCCTTCGCGAACAGCTGGGCCGCGAGGGCCGGAAGCTGGTTTTCACCAATGGCTGCTTCGACCTCCTCCACGCCGGGCATGTCCGCTACCTCCAGGAAGCCCGCGATCTCGGCGATGCCCTCGTCATCGCCCTGAACACGGACGATTCCGTGCGGGCCCTCAAGGGGCCGAGCCGCCCCGTCCATGCCTTGGTGGACCGGGCGGAAGTCTTGAGAGCCCTTCGAAGTGTGGATCGAGTGGTGGCCTTTTCGGGGGAGCGATGCACCGAGGCCATTCAAGCCATCCAACCTCAGGTCTATGCCAAGGGGGGCGACTACACCCTGGACTCGCTCCATCCCGAAGAAAGGAGCGCGCTCGAGGCCGGTGGTTCGGAAATCCATCTCCTCTCTCTCGTCCCGGGGAAGTCCACCACGGCCACCCTGCAAAAACTGAAGTCGCCCGCTGCCAAAAAATTCCGCTTGGGCGTGCTTGGTTCTGGGAATGGCTCCAATCTCCGCGCGATCTTCGCCGCGCTCAGCAAAAGGCGGCTGGTGGGGGTGGAGGTCGCCCTGGTCATTTCCGATCAGAAGGAAGCCCGTATCCTCAGTCGCGCGGAAGACCAGAATGTCCCGGCCGTCTTCGTCGATCCCGGCCCTTACCAAACCAAGTTGGGCCAGCCAGCCCAGAAAGAAATCGTGGATCGATTGAAAGCCGCCGAAGTCGATTTGGTGGTGCTGGCCGGCTTCATGCGCTTGGTGAAGGAACCACTTCTGAGTGCCTTCCCCAATCAGATCATCAACATCCACCCCTCTCTTCTCCCGAAATACAAAGGGCTGGCTGCCTGGAAGCAGGCTTTGGACGCCGGGGAGAGCGAAACCGGCTGCACCGTCCACTACGTCGATGAAGGCATGGACACCGGGAGGATCCTGGCCCAGGCCAAAGTTCCCATTCAGGAAGGGGACACCCCGAAAACCCTGCACGCCCGCATCCAAAAAGTGGAGCACGTGCTCTACCCTCGAGTCATCGGGGAGTTGGCGGCCAAGTCCTCTTCCTGATGCGCTATCTCTATCTTCATGGCTTCGGTTCGGGTCCTTCTTCGGCCAAGGCCCAGTTTTTCAAGGAACAGCTCGCTCAAGAGGGGCTAGAGCTGGAGATTCCAGAGTTGGTGCCGGGCGATTTTTCAGCGCTCTCGATGACGGGGATGCTGGCCGTCTTGGAAGCGCAGCTGGGCGGGGCCCCTTCTTGCCTCATCGGCTCCAGTTTGGGTGGATTTTTGGCCGCCCTCTACGCGAGTCAGCATGAGACGGTCGAACGGCTGGTCCTCTTGGCTCCAGCCTTCGGTTTTCCGCGGCGCTGGCGAGGGAAGTTGGGGGAAGAGGCCTTCGCCGACTGGCGTTCGAGTGGTCGCCTGAAGGTCTGGCACTATGCAAGCGACCGGGAAGCGGAGGTCGGTTTCCAACTTTACCAAGATGGTTTGCACTACCTGGAGGAGCCGGAGGTGAGGCAGGCGACCTTGGTGATTCACGGTCGCCAGGACGAGACCGTCCCAGTGGAATGGTCGCGGCGCTGGTCTCAAGGGAAGGAAAACGTTTCTTACCGAGAGGTCGAAAGCGATCATTCTCTCACCGATGTGCTTGACGGGATCGCCCCCGAGGTGATTTCTTTCCTCACGTCATGAGCCAAGCCCCGAAGAAACGTTCCTGCTTCCTGCCGCTCCTGGTGGTTCTGCTGCTCTTAGCGGGGGGAGTGGCCCTAGCTTGGTGGTGGTTCCATCGACCGATCGATCCGGTGGTGCTCACCCCGCCCGAGAAAAAGGTAGTGGAAGAAAAACTGCAGGAGGCCAAGCCGACGGCCGAGTCAGCGTATCGGCCGGGCGCCAAAGAAATTGTGCTCACGCAGCGCGAGATCAATGGCCTCTTGAACGAATACACCGAGATCGAAAAGGAGTTCCAATTCCAATTTGAGGAAGGCGAGGTCTTTGCCCGACTCCGCAAGAAACTAGGCCCAGAGGTCCCGTTCCTCGGCGGCCGGACTTTGGCAGCCAGGGCGCGGTTTTTGGTTCGGGAGGTCAAGAATCGCCCCGTCTTGATCTTGGACGATGTCACGGTCTGGGGCGTTTCTCTGCCCAATGAATGGCTCGGTGAGATCAAGGGAAAAGACCTTCTCGGCGAAATGCTCAATGCGGCCGGGGGCGTCCCAGGCGTCGAAGGCATTCGAGTGGAAAAAGGACGAATGATCCTTCGGCTCGCCGATTGATTCGTTTCTGAGAAGGATTCCCCGATTCGGTCCGCTTTTTCCCGCCCGCTTTGCCATGTCCTCCCAGGTGGGGTCCTTCCGCTGAGCCGCCCTAGTCACGAGGGCAACCGCTTCCGAGCCCAGCCGATCTGGCAATGGGCTGCGGTGGAGGCCGCGGGGCGTCAGGTGCCCCTGCTGTGATTCGCCAAACCCGCCAGATTCGTGGGGAGCCCAAGGGCCGACCAGAGCAAGACGAGAAACGCTTTCTTCATCATCTTGGTATAAGGCAAAAAGGGGGAGGGCCAGTCGTTTGGTCTGCTACCAAGCGACCGAGTCATAAAGGAGAAGGGGTGTGGGGAAGTGGTGATGATTCGGCCTGCTTCTGAGGATGTTCGAGAACTACTATATTGTATTGGCCGAGAGAAGGCACGGTGAAAGCGGTGTAGCCCTCGGTGGTGGATAGGGGAAGCTCCTGGCTGGGGTCGCTCGCGAGGTAGGCTCGGGCGTAGCTGCCCCGCACTTGCATCTCAAAGGCATCCATCTCCAGCAATTGGCCCCCTGCGCCGTGCAGTTGATTCGTGAGATTGACCAGATGGACGAGGTCGCGCCCGTGGTCGGCTTGTTCCATGAAGCTCATTTCCACCAGCGGATGAGCCTCCGTCTTGATCTGAGGCTGTCCGTCCAGCAGGTGATGGAAGAGGTCGTCGAAGAGGAGCCGTAGGCTGTCGTTTCCTCTCAGGTGGTAGATCGTTCCCGGTTCCCAAGGGAGCCAGATGGTCTTTTTGCCTTGGTCATTGGTTTGTAGCAAGAGTCCCGGCTGGGTGCCATCTTGGCGATTGAGGTGGGTGATTTCCGTGGTCGAATGATAGGCGGGCGGCACCATGGGAAGGTGGGCTTGGAAGGTGCCTGGTTCGGTCACCTCCAAGTATTCGCTCTCGATCCCTAGCAATTCGGTCACCTCTCCAAGCTGGGGAAAGAACTCGGGGTCACTGACCCGCCAATAGGCTGCGAAAGTGTCTTCGAGCGACCACAGCTTGCCGGTTTGGCCGTCGAATTGGGGAGGAGCCTTGGTGCCGATCAGTAGATGATTGAGCGTTTCGGCCGATCGACGAAGACCGCCCCCTCTCATGGAAGAAGAAATCACGAGATCCCAATGATCGCCGCCGGGGAAGTGGTGGGTTTTCTCGAAGACGCTGAAGGGCAGATGCGCTTCGGAGAGCAGGCAGAAGAGGCCCCGCAGCTCCTCGGTGCGGAAGCCGTCTGCCACCAGGGCGATGGAGGCTTTCGAGACCTGGCCAGGGAAGAATTCCTCATGGTCGGCGTGCCAGGCCAAGGGGAAGGACATGGCCTCGCGCGCGTGACGATTGTGCGGGTGGGTGAGTGGCCCCACCATGTAGAGCGCGGGAAATCCGCCATGGGCCATGCCCTGGAGCATGCGGTTTTGATTGACCCCGCTGCGGTGTGGCTCGAAGCGGAAGGGCATTTTGATGAAGTTGACCACGGTGTTGAAGACCATTTGGTCGGGGTGGCTGTTGCGAGCGAGATTGACGAGGTAGCTACTCTGGTAGGGCCACCAAATGTTGGGCGTGTAGTTCGTCTTGGACTCGGCAGTGAAGCCATCGGTGACCGCGGTTCGCTTGGTTCCATACAGGAGAAAGGCCGCGCTCGGGGCTGCTTCTTTGATCGCGGCTCGCACCAGGCGGGCTGTATCCATGCCGCATTCGGTGAGGAAGCGGCGGTAGTCAGCATTCCAGCGCTTGGGCAAGGGTTTGTCCGAAAACTCGGCCCAGCGAGCTTTGCACGATTCGCAATGACAGACCCCATTCGGAATGCCGGAGTAACCATTAATCGCATGATGACTCCACCAGTTCACAAAAACCGCTTCGGCCGGATAGCGGTTGAGAAACTCTTTGATCATCTCGGTGGAGGCGGATCGGTAATAGCCTCCGTTGATGCAGGAGGTGACGAGTCCGTTGTAGTGGATGGTCTCGCCGTTTTCCCGTCGGAAACACCATTCGGGGTGAGCCTCGGCCACTGACTCAGGGAAGCGGCTGAAATCAAAACGGGCGAGCAGTCGAATGTCCCTTTCCTCGGCCAGTCGGTAGATTTCCTCCATCAAGTCACCCCGCTCTGCCAGAAAGGGGTTTTTGGCCTGGAAGGAGAGTTCGGTCGGGTAGTTGGCGTAGATGCCCCCGACATTGAAAAGCCAGGTGTTGCCGCCAAGTTCTTGCACGCTGTCGATCAACTCTTCGGCGGAGAGATTCTCCCACATCTGGATCGGGATATTCGTCTGGACGAGGCGAACCGGTTCCGTCATCCACCACCCAGGACCGTCCTCGGCCAGGGAGGGAGTGGCCAAAGAAGCGATCGCTGCCAGAGCGAGCCCTTGGAGAGGCGAGAAAAGGAAACGGAAGGAGGGGGAAGGGCCGGTTGGGTTGTCTTTCATAGGGGGCTTGGTGAAGAGAGGGGGATGGAGCAGGGGGAAGTCTCAGTCGGCTCAGTCAGGGCTCAGTCAGAAGAGGCCGCGCCGTCGGGCCGCGCTTTCGAGGAGCGCTTCTTCTCAGCCGGTAGCTCTCAGGTCGGGAAGAGAGCGGAAAGGGGGCGAAAAGCCCAGCTCTTCTTGAGGCTTAGCTTCCGACCTGATAGCAAAAGAGCAGTTCTTGGTCGCGGAGGAAGAGTTTTCCATCCACCACCACGGGGTGGGACCAGACCTGCCCTTTGTGCGTGTCGCGGGAGGAGGAGAGTTCTGGCAAAAAGAAGCGGCCCTTTTCCCCGTAAGCCTCAGGAGTGGCTTCCACGAGCACGACCATCCCCTTGGCCTGTTCTAGGCAATAGAAATGCCCATCGGCATAGGTCAGCGAGCCCTTTTTGAGCCCGCCCTTCTCCTGCGACCAAACCTCCTCGCCCGTTTCCCAGCTTTGGCAGGTCAATCCCAAGCCATCAGAGAAGCCATAGAGATAGCCATCGTGGAGAATGACCCCGCCATGATGGTTCTTCATGACTTTGTTGTCCCAGAGCTTGGTTGGCTCGGGGCCGGAGATATCGAGCTTCAAACATCCCGCTCCGTAGCCGGCGGAGATGTAGACCTTTTCTTCCTGCGCGATGGGGGTGGGGATGACGGCGACCCGGCCAGGCCGCCACAAGGCGCTCCACAGAAGGTCCCCATTGCTAGGATCGACCCCCGCCAGAGTGTTCATGAAGAGCTGGACATACTGTCGCTGGTTATGGGCCTCGGTTATGACGAGTGAGGAATACTGCGCACCATCTTCCAAGCCCGTGCTGCGCCAGAGAAGAGAGCCATCCGTTTTGTCGAAAGCGGCGATGGCTCCTTCCGCACCGCCGGGGGTCACGACCACTTGGTTGCCATCGACCAAAGGCGATTCCGCATACCCCCACTTCGGGATGACGCCGTTGAGGTCGTCCAGCAAGTGGACACTCCACTTCTTGGCGCCCGTCTCGGCATCGGCACACAAAAGCATCCCATTAGCGCTGAGCGCGAAGGCGAGACCCCCTTTCACGGTGGGGGACCCGCGCGTTCCGCTGCCCCATCCGGTTTTGTAGCCTGATTTGGGATCAGGTCCGATGACGGTGGACCATTTTTCTTGGCCCGTGGTCAGATCCAAGCAGAGCAGTTCAGCCTGCCCCTGGCGACTGCCCAGAGTGTAGAGGGAATCGCCCACGATGACCGGCGCGCTGTAACCCTCGCCCGCATTCTCGAAGGTCCAAAGCAACTCCGGCCCCTTCTCCGGCCATTCTGACAAAAGCCCGCTATCGGGGGAGTGCCCATTTTGATCCGGTCCTCGCCATTGAGGCCAGTCGGCTGCAGCAGATAAGAGAAACCCTCCCCAGACGGATAGGAGGGCCAGAAAGAGGAGCGGACAGCGGGGGGTAGGGGTTTTCATGATTTCAATGAAACAAGCGAAGCATCAAATGGGAGCTTTTGAAAGGGTTCTCTCAAAATCTCGCGCTGCGAGGGCGGCCAGCCCCAACCTGATGGGAGCATGATGGAGGCACGAGGAAACCCAAGCGAAAGATTTGGGCTCGACCGATGAGCTATTTCAGGCTTGTCTGAGAGGTGAGTCCGACCCCAGCCCTCTTTCTCTCGCCTTTTCTTTTCTTCTTTCTCGGGACCATGACGTGGGGAACCGAGCGCGACCTGCGGCCGAATATTCTCCTCATCATGGTAGATGACCTCGGCTATGCGGATTTTGGTTGCTATGGCGGAGAGATCGAGACGCCTCACATTGATGCCTTGGCCGAAGGCGGCCTTCGTTTCACTCAGTTCTACAACACCGCCAAATGCCATTCCTCACGAGTCAGTTTGCTGACCGGCCTATACTGCGAACAGGCCGGGAGCAGTAGCCTTAGCCGGGCCACGACCGTGGCGGAAGTGGCGGCCAAAGCGGGCTACGCCACCAGCATGTCCGGGAAATGGCATCTTCACAAGAACCCACTCGATTTCGGATTCGAGCGCTATTGGGGCCATCTCTCGGGCGCGGCGGACTTCTTCGTGGGCAATGACAGCTTTCGCTTTGGGCGGGAGGTTTGGAATGAGTTTGAGGGGACCTTCTATGCCACGGATGCCATAGTGGATTTCAGCTTCGAGTTTCTCGACGAGTCAATCGCCTCGGGGAAGCCCTTTTTGCACTACATCGCCTTCAACGCACCCCATTACCCGCTCCAAGCCAAGAAGGAAGACATCCTCAAGTATCGAGGGCGTTATGAGGCTGGATGGGAAGTCATCCGAGCAGAACGCTTCGCCAAGCAGCAAGCTCTGGGTCTCTTTCCAGAAGAGATGAAGTTGCCTCCCATGCCAAATCACGTTCCCTCCTGGGAGAGCCTGAGCCAGGAGCAACAGGAGTTTGAGAGTTTCCGCATGGCTGTCTACGCTGCCATGGTGGATAGTCTGGATCAGAATCTAGGTCGGCTTGTGGCCTATCTGCGGGAACAAGGCGTGTATGAAAATACCCTCATCATGCTTCTTTCTGACAACGGTGCCTGTCCCTTTGATCGGACCAAGCGAATGGAACATGCCGCGTGGGAGGGCCAGTCGCATCTTTGCTACAGCGCAAGCTGGGCCACGGTCGGCAATACCCCTTTCAAGCATTACAAACAGACGCAGCACGAGGGGGGGATTTCCACTCCCTTCATTGCGCATTGGCCGCTCGGGATTCAAACCCCGGGCGCCTCTGAAACGGAGCCCTCTCACCTTATCGATGTCATGGCCACCGTGCTGGAGCTTTCTGGCGGGATCTATCCACAAGACGCTCAGGTAGAGCCTCTTCAAGGAAAGACTCTGGTGCCATTTTTCCGAGGCCAGGATCGGGAGCCGCATGAGGAGCTTTTTTTCCAATTCAGTAGCTGCCGCGCACTGCGGCAGGGCGATTGGAAATTGGTCAGCTTTTATGGGCATCGATGGGAACTGTATGATCTGGCTGAGGATCGCGTTGAGCAAGTCGACCTGGCCGCCGAGCAACCGGAGCGAGTCGCTTCCATGGCCGCCCGATGGCATGAAATAGCCAGTGGCAAGGGGCGGGTCAGTGCCCGGCATCGTGAGCCGGTCAACGAGAGTTCCTGGGAAGGCAGCTGGAATGGTTGGCATCGACCGGGAACCAGTCGGCAATGGGAGCGACCCTGAAGCCGCGTGGGACTAGGAATCGCTCCCAGCCCGGCCCAGACCCCACGGGCTAGGAAAACGAGGGGGAGGCGGTGCGTCCCGCAAGGCTTGAGAGTGACTCGGTTTGGCCGCTGGTAGCTCGGGTTCCAAGCAGGGGGTCACTTCTTCCCAATCCTCTCAAACCAGTTTTGATACTCGGGTCGTTTTTTGAACTCTTCGAAGTGCTTTTGGTAGCGTTCATCTTCATGCCAGAAACGCCTTTCAGCGGAAGGATCGAGCGGTAGGACTCGGCCTTCGGGATAGTCTTTGCCGGCGACGCTCGCCTTGACCGATTCCTCCCAGGCGAGCCATTGGTCGATGAGAGATTGGAAATATTCCGGCTTTTCCTTCGAGAGATCCTGCGTTTCACCGGGGTCCGAGGCCACATGGTAGAGTTCGAAGGAGCGAGGGCCAGAAGCGTTCTTTCTACCCCACGCTTTCACTAGTTTGAAATCGTTGTCGATGAGGGCCGCTTGCCCTTGGAAGCGGAAAGCGATCGGTTCCGGCCGTGGCCCCATCTCACCCTCGAAGAGAGGCACCAGACTCTTGCCATCCACGGGGGAAACGAAGCAATCCTCTGAAAGACCACAAAGCTCGGCCAGGGTGGGGAAGATATCCATAGTGGATGCGGGAAAGGCAGTGACACGAGGACGAATGCCGGCTGGCCATTCTATGATACCGGGGACCCGCAAGCCACCTTCCCAAAGACTCCCCTTGTGACCTCGCAGGCCGCCTGTGGTTTCAGGCTTCATCCCGTTCAATCCACCATTGTCACTGCAATACCAGATCAGAGTGTCTTGGGCGGCCCCGAGTTCGCGGAGGCCTGCCCGGAGAGCGCCGATGCTGCGATCAAATGCCACCAATTCGGCATAGTGGAGACGACTCTTCTCGTCCAAGTTCGCAAAGGCCTGTTGGTCCTCTTCGCTCGCAAAAAAAGGAGTGTGCGGGGAGCCATCCCAAATGACCGCTAAGAAAGGGGTTTCGGCTTCGTGGGCGGCGGCCATGAAACGGAGCGCCTCGCGGACGATCACCGATGAGCTGTCCCCTTGGAAGTCGACAAAGTCCCCTTTCCGACTCAAAAGCGGATTCACATCGAAGTAATTGGTGACCGATAACCATTCGCTGAAGCCAAAAGCTCCGGGACTGTGTTTGTCATCGTGGAGCAAGGGTACCCCGTGCCCCCGAAGGCCGTTCAAGTGCCATTTCCCGAAATGGCCCGTTTGGTAGCCGACCTCGCGGAGGGCTTGGGCGAGCGACTTTTCTTGCAAGCGGAGAGCATGGCCATGGCTAGGGACGCCGGTCCGATCGCTATGCCGACCAGTCAGGACGCTCGCGCGGGTCGGGGAGCAGACGGGGGCCCCGGCATAAAAGCGATCAAAGCGCAAACCATGGGCCGCCATCTCGTCCAGATGGGGCGTTTTCAAAAGGGGGTGGCCATTGTAGCCCGTTTGCCCCCAACCCTGATCGTCGGTCATGACGAGAACGATGTTGGGTCCGGCCAGAGCCGTGAGCGGCAGAAGGAGGGAGGAGATCGGAAACGCCAGGAAGCAGAGAAGAAATGGAGGGAGTCTCATGGATTCGGGAAGGGTGCTGGTCTTTTGGTGAGCGGAGAGTCACTTGAAAATCGCGCTGGGCGACCTTCGCATTTTTGGAATGGATCAGACGGCTTTGATAACAGGAAAGGAACCGCCTGCCAATGGGTTCCCGTCACGGTCGATCTACGTGCTTGAGACAGGCGAACTTGCAGCCGCTTTGGGAGACAAGCAGAGGAAGCCAACGGCCCCGGCCCCTTCGTCGGGGCCAGCCAACGCCTTTTCGCCAGCCTGTCCGAAACGCATGCCCAACGCAGGGCTGGCTCGAAAGACACCGGCTCTTCCTTCCCCGCGCTTCAGCGCCTCTTCCCCACACCACCTTCCCTCCATTCTACCAGTGAATTCTGGAGCTTGGTATAAGGAGAGAACCAGAAATGTTTTCGCTAGCAGGGGAGGGCGGCTCGGGTAACCTTCCCCTTTGCCTTCCAGGGGCTGTAGCTCAGCGGTTAGAGCAGAGGACTCATAATCCTTTGGTCGCGGGTTCGAATCCCGCCGGCCCTATTGCCCTGCCAGGAGAAGGGGGGGTGCAAGATTTTTTCATTCCGCGTCCAGAGGAGGAGGGGCCCGCTTCTTGGGCGTGCCACCGTCCTCCGGGGTGGAATCGGCTGCTGGGCTTTCTTTTTTGCTTGGGAGTGATTTGCCGCTGGCTTGGCGGCATAGAATCGGCTTGGTGCAAAGGATGGAGCCTCTTTTGATTGCGGTGGCGTTTGCCTTTGGCCTGGTGGCTCAGCACTTCCGCTTGCCTCCTCTGGTGGGCTTTTTGGTATCGGGCTTTGTCTTGAGGGCTTTTGGTCTCGAGGGAAGCGCTGCTCTCTCGACGCTGGCCGATCTCGGTGTCACGCTGATGCTCTTCACGATTGGGATCAAATTGCGTCTGCGGACGCTCGCCCGGGCCGAGATCTGGGCCGGCACCACCATCCATGCCTCGCTCGTGGTGTTGGTCTTCACCCCCCTCTTGGTCTTGGTGGGTGGATTGTTGGTGGGATTGGAATGGAAGACCGCTTTGTTGTTGGCTTTCGCGCTCAGTTTTTCGAGCACCGTCTTTGCGGTCAAAAGCCTGGAGGAAAACGGCGAGATGGGGGCGATGCACGGCCGGGTCGCCATCGGCATTCTCATCATGCAGGATATCCTGGCCGTGCTGTTCCTGACCTTTTCCACGGGAAAGATTCCGGCCTGGTGGGCGATTTTGTTGATTGCGGCTCTCGTGCTGGGCCGCCAATGGCTGGGGTGGTTGGTGGCCCGCTCAGGTCATGGGGAGCTGGTCTTGCTCTGCGGGCTCTTTCTTGCGCTCTTTGTCGGGGCCCAGGGCTTTGAGACCGTCAAGCTCAAAGCGGACTTGGGGGCCCTCTTTGTGGGGGTCCTGGTAGGCTACCACGCCAAGGCGAAGGAAATCAGCAAATCGCTTATCGGGATCACCGATCTCTTCTTGATCGGCTTCTTTCTGCAAATTGGCCTCACCAGCACTCTCTCAGTCAATGGAGTCCTGTGGGGGCTTGGGTTTTTGGTCCTCCTACCCTTCAAAAGCGCGGCTTTTTTGGTCATTCTGACCCGATTCCGGCTTCGGGCCCGCACCGCTTGGCTGGCGGGCTTGTCACTCTCCACTTACAGCGAATTTGGGCTGATCGTCCTAGCGCTGGCCGCCAAGCTAGAGTGGATTTCTCCCGACTGGTTGGTGGCCATGGCGGTGGCCATTTCTCTCAGCATTTTGGTGGCAGCTCCCTTGGGACGGCGGGCGGAGGAATTGTATGATCCCATCAGTCATTTCCTGAAAAAGCTGGAGACGCGAGGGCGGCATCCCGATGACCTTCCCGTGGTCTTTGGTGAGGCCCGGGTGGCGATCTTTGGGATGGGTCGAGTGGGCTTCGCCGCTTACAAAGCGCTCAACGCCACGTTTCCTGGCAAGGTGATCGCCTTCGACCGCGATCCGGCCTCCGTCGATCTCCATCAGGAGCAAGGACGCAATGTGAAACTAGCGGACGCCACCGACTCCGACTTCTGGGAAAAAGCCAAAGTGAGAGACCAACTCGATCTCGTGGTTCTGGCCATGCCGAAACACAGTGCCAACGTCCACGCGGCCGAAACTCTCCAGCGACATGACTTCCAAGGGGTGGTCGCGGCCACCGGGAAGTTTGACGATGACGTCAAGGAGCTGAAACGACTCGGCGTGGACACGGCCTTCAATCTCTACGGAGAAGCGGGCTCCGGCTTCGCGGCGCACATTTTCAATGTCTTTAACCAACAACGCCCCGACTTGGTTGGTCGCTGGAAAAGGCGGATGGAAGAAGAGGATTCCGAGTGACTGGAAGAGAGCCTTTCTAAAATGATTGTCTCTCTCATTGCGGCGATGGATCGCCACGGCATGATCGGTCGACGAGTCGGCGGGCTCCCTTGGGACCTACCGAAAGAAAAGGAGCACTTTCGCAGCTACACCGACCGAAAATGGATGCTGGTCGGCCGACGGACCTATGAGGAAATGATCGGCTGGTTTGGAGAGCGAACGCCGGTCGTGCTGACGAGCCAAGCGAATTATGACCTGGCCGAAAACGTGGTGGGCACCGTCGAAGAGGCCATCGAGAAGGCCCGCCTTGCGGGGGCGGCGGAGTTGGTGGTGGCGGGGGGCGCCGCCACCTATGAAATGGCCCTGCCCCTAATAGACCGCTTGGTCCTAACCTTCGTGGAAATCAATTCAGAAGGCGATGTGGCCTTCCCGGACTGGGACGAATCTGCTTGGGAAGAAAAATCTCGAGAAAAAGTGGTGAAGAGCGACGTGAATGGAGCCGCGTTTGAAATAGTCGTATGGGAACGACTCCCTTCTACGCAATGAGGTGGTGTTCATCGCTCAAGTTCTTCAACTACTTCCTGGCTCCGTTTTGCGGGTTCACCTCATTCTCCGGTGGCCCGCGACGTCCCCGGCGCGGTGGGTGAAGAGTTCATGTTCTGGGTGCAGCCTTACCCAAGTGATCGATAGCCGGAAAGCCCTTGGGTGGGTGAGTGGTTTGCCAATCGGCTCATCGCACCCGCCGCGCCGGGGACGTCGCGGCCCACCAAGGCTGGGTTTTTGTAGTGTAGCTCCTCGTGAGTCAGAAGACGAATCCTGCCTGAACCGGGTTATGATGGATGGAGTGCGCCTTTTCGAGGTAGGATTCAGCATTGCGAATGCGGTGATCTCTTTGGCTAAGCGAACTCCGTGTTTCTCCAAGAGTTCCGGGAGTGTGGGCCATACAGAGACATCAACCAAGACAGGGTGGTTTTTTTAGCCAACTGAGAGAATCAGGGGGAAATACGGCTAGTTCGATAGGTAAAAATTCCGCTCCTTCGCTTCGGACGATGAACCGCGTTTCTCGTTTGACCAAGGGTGGTTTGAGGAGGAGCTGGAAGTCTTCGTCCGATTTGGGAGTGAGAGTTTCGGTAGAGTAGAGCGCTCCGGTTCCTGAGTTTAAAATCCACCAAGAGACTTGGATGGTTTCTTGGGCTTCAGGAATGGCGATTTTGATCTCCGCCCCGGAAACGACTTCCCTAAGAGGGGGCCGTGGCTGGCTTTCGGCGTGAAGGGTGCCCGATAAAGCAAGCAAGAAGATTTCCCGGAAAGGGAAAAAGTGGTGGGGAATTCGCATGAAAGTCCTTATCCCTTTTAGGGTGCCTCTACACTCTCCCCAAGGCAAGGCGCTTTGAAGTCGGCTAGCAGGACCGAGCTCCTTTCGGTTTCGGTCGAAGGGGGGGCAGCGGTTCTTCGAGGACACCACGGATTCGGGGCCAAGCGATCCAGACTTCGATCAAGATCCATAGCTCCAAGGCGAGGGTGGCGATTCCGAAGGCGACGAGCAGCCAACTGCCTGCGGACCAGAAGTCGATCAAGTTGATGCTGAGGGCGACTGCGGGAAGGAGCAGCATGAGGATCATGGGGCCTTGGAGGAAGGCGATGGGGAGATGGCGTCGTCGG
The DNA here is from genome assembly GCA_039027815.1 of Verrucomicrobiota bacterium. Classification (NCBI taxonomy): domain Bacteria; kingdom Pseudomonadati; phylum Verrucomicrobiota; species Verrucomicrobiota bacterium. Next base: position 16,258 of record JBCCJK010000008.1, on the reverse strand, counting down.
AGCCAAAAAGCGACGACGACGAAGGCGAGTCCGCCAAGCAGTTGATTGGTAGCGCCAAAAAGGGGCCAGAGGATCATGCCGCCGGTGCCGGCGGGAGCGCCGGGTTTCATGGGGATGGTGGCGATGACGGCCGCGATAGTGATGGCGAAAATGGTCGCGCCGTGTTTGCCGGTTAGCCAGTCGAGAGGTGTCTTCCGGGCGTCGGCTTTTCCTCCAAGGGAGGCAGCCAATTCTTGCACGACGTAGCGTTGGAGGCGGCAGGCGGTGTCGAGGGTGGTGGCGGCGAAGGAGGCCACAAAGACTCCCATGAGGGCCACGGCGAAGGGGAGGGGAAGCCCGAAGGCTCGCAGAAAATTGGCCGATCCTTCGACGAAGGCCCCCAGTTTTTCGGCCAGCCCTCCGGCTTGGGCCCAGCTCTGGTAGCGATTGAGGTAGGCGTCCGCGCCATAGACCAGGTCCTGGCTGGCCATGAGTTTTCCGGTTTCGGGCTGGGCCACCAGTTCTTTGGCGCCTAGACCCAGCCCGGCCACGCAGGCCAAGATCACCATGACCGCCAGGAACCCTTCGGTCAGCATGGAGCCAAAGCCCACGAATTGCGCGTCGGCTTCGCTGCGGAGTTGTTTGGAGGAGGTCCCAGAGGAGACCAAGCAATGAAATCCGGAAATGGCTCCGCAGGCGATGGTGATGAAGAGAAAGGGGAAGAGGGAGGGCGCGCCTTCGGGCTGGCTTTGGATGGTGGGGGCGGCCAGGGCGAGAGGGCGAGTTTGGCCATCGCTTTCGAGCCCCCAGAGCGCAGCCGCCACCAGGCCGAAGAACAGGAGTCCCAGGGTGCTGACGAGCTGGAGGCTATTGATGTAGTCGCGCGGCTGCAAGAGGGACCAGACGGGTAGGACCGAGGCGATCCAGGAGTAGAGCAACAAGACGATGACCCACTGGACGAGGGGCCATGCCGCCAGCGATTGATTGAAGGCCCCGAGCGGACCTTGGTTTCCGAATGCGACCGCCAGATACATCAAGGCGAGAGTGGCCAAGCTCGGGAGGAGAAGCCCCGCTCCTTGGCGATGGAGAAAGTAGCCGATGGCAAGTGCGATGGGGATCTGCAGCAGGCAGGGGAAGATCGACTGCGGGTAGAGCCGAAAGACGCTCGCGATGACGAGCCCAAAGATGGCCAACACGATGGTGAGTGCGAGGAAGAGGACCGAGAGAAAGAGCACCCGGGAGCGCTGGCTCAAGACGCGTCCGGCGATGTCGCCGACGGTCTGCCCTCTATTGCGCAAGGAGACCATGAGGGCCGAGAAGTCGTGAACGGCACCGATGAAAATGGAGCCCAAAAGCACCCACAGAAGGGCGGGTAGCCACCCCCAGATGACAGCGAGGGCCGGGCCCACAATCGGTCCAGTGCCCGCGATGGAGGTGAAATGGTGACCGAAGACGACGGAGCGGGAGGTGGGCACGAAGTCGCTGCCGTCTTCCAGCTGGCGGCTGGGCACTTCATTGTCGGGATGGACCCGAAAGATTTTGCGCGCCAGCCAGCGGCCGTAGGTGTGATAGGCCACGAGGTAGGCCACTAGCGCACCCAAGGCGATGAGGAGGATTGGCATGGGGGCACCCTGGAGCGAGGGGCGTGGCGGTGCGAAAGGTTTCTTGCGGTGGCTTGCCCGATTTGCGCGAGATCCCCGCTGGAACTTTCCGGCAGGTTCTCCTAGTATCCGGCCCGGATGTTCGCGGCCTCTCTTACGGAATTTCTTCCAGCTTGGTGGGATCAGGCCGTGGTGGGCGCGCTCATTCTGGTGGTCTTCCTCGGCTTCATGCGCGAATGGTTCACGCCCGATCTTTTGGCGATTTCGGGGATGTTTTTGCTTTTGGCGCTCGGGATTTTGCCGCTCGAGAAAGGGCTGGGTGCCTTCAGCAATTCGGCCCCGCTCATCGTGGCCTGCATGTTTGTCCTGAGCGCGGCTCTCGATAAAACGGGAGTCATCGAGGCCCTCGGCCGTGGCTTTGAAGCTTGGTCGCAGGGCAAGCCTCTTCGCATCCTGGCGTTAATCATTGTCATCGTGGGGCCGCTTTCGGGCTTTGTGAACAATACTCCGGTCGTGGTGGTCTTTCTCCCCATCCTACTGAAGCTGTGTCGGAAACATGATTTGATCGCTTCCCGGTTTCTCATTCCGCTTTCCTATGCCGCCATCGCCGGAGGCACTTGCACGCTCATTGGCACCTCGACCAATATCATCGCGGCCGAGATCGCGGCCGAGAGTGGCTTGACGCCTTTCCGGATGTTCGACATCACGCTCCTGGGTCTGATTTATCTGACGGTGGTGGCGGCCTACCTCCTGACGGTGGGGCGTCGCTTGCTCCCCGATCGGATCACTCTCTCCACGCTCTTCGACGCGGACGAGCACCGGGAATACCTCACCCAAGCCTACATTCGCAAGAACCACACGCTAGATGGGGTCAGCTACGCGGACTCCCCCCTGGCCAAGCTTCGAACGATCCGCTTGATCGAAGTCATCCGAAATGGGCGAGTGGTGGCCACTCCGCTCAACCACTTGGTGTTTGAAGCGGGCGACCAGCTCGTTATGAAGGGCCGCATGGAAGGGGTCATGAAGGTCTCGGAGACCGAGGGCATGGAGGTGGAGTCGGAGACGGAAATGGGTCTGGGAAGCGTCCGCACGGAGTCAGCTGTGCTCATGGAGGGCATGGTGGGCCCAGACTCGCGCTTGACTGGGAAAACGCTCAAAGAGCTGCATTTCCGGCAGCGGTACGGGGTGCTCATCCTGGCTGTTCATCGCCAGGGAGAGAATCTGCGGGACCGCTTCGAGAACACCAAGCTGGAGTTTGGCGATACGGTCCTGGTGCAGGGACCTGCTGACAAGATGCGCAAGCTCTTCGATGAGAGGGACTTCATCAACTTGAGTGCGGCGGAGGGCTTTGCCGACCGACAGGAAAAGGCGCCCTGGGCCATCGTGGCCTTGGCCGCTTTCATTCTTTTGGGAGCCTTCTCCACCGTGCCCACGGTGGTCATCGCTTTCGGGGTCATGCTCCTGACTCTTTTTGCGGGCTGCCTCACGGCGAAGGAGGCCTACGACGCGATTGATTGGCGGATTCTCTTTCTGATTTTCGGGATGATCGCGATCGGGATGGCGGTCGATGTGACCGGCCTGGCCAACACCATCGGCAGCTGGCTAGTGGCTGCGGTCGGCGGAGCGCCCAACCCCTTCGTGGTGGTGGCGGTCGTCTACCTCACGACCTCCATCATGACGGAAATTATTAGCAACAACGCGGTCGCCGCCGTCTTCACCCCCATCGTCCTCGAAATCGGGAAGGCTCTCGAGTGGGAGAATCCTTTGGGCCTGGTGGTGGCGGTCATGTTCGGCGCCAGTGCCAGCTTTTCGACGCCGATTGGCTACCAAACCAACACCTTCGTCTACGGGGCGGGGGGCTATCGCTTCTCGGACTTCTTTCGCGTGGGCATTCCGCTCAATTTGCTCCTGTGGATGACGGCCACCATCGCGATCCCGCTCCTGTGGCCGCTCGGCTGAATTTCGGGTTGCCTCGGCCCGTTATTGGTTCACAATCCGGCCCTTGCTCCCGGGCACCGTGGGAGTGGCACCATTGACCAGAGTTCCCACGAAGATGGCGAAGAAGTCCCCCAAGAAAAAAGCAGCCCCCAAGAAGACGGCCAAGAAAAAGGCGCCCGTAAAGAAAGCGGCCAAGAAAAAGGCGGCTCCGAAAGCGGCTCCCAAGAAAAAAGTCGCCAAGAAGAAGGCTGCGGTCGCCCCGAAAAAAAAGGTGGCCAAAAAAGTGGTGAAGAAGGCGGCCCCTAAGAAAGCGGCCTCCAAAAAGAAAGCCGCGACTCAAGTGGCCACGAAAAAAGCGGCCACCAAGCCGCTCGCGGAAAAGCCCAAGCCGAAGAAAAAGGCGACGGCTAAAGCTAGGGCGGCCAAGCCTGAACCGGTCGAGCCCACCGTCATCCCCCTGCCGGTGCCGAAGCTGACGGCCAAGCGCAAAAAATTCCTAGCCAAGCAGAAGGCCAAGTTGCTCGAGCTGCGGGACGAGCTGGTGGACGCCATGGAAGGGGTGGTCGGCAATACCATCCGAGGCGATGGCGATTCCTCCGCCTTCGGCATGCACCAAGCGGACGCGGGGAGCGACGCCTACGACCGGGATTTCGCGCTCAGTTTGCTTTCCCAGGAACAGGACGCCTTCCAGGAAATCGAGCTGGCGCTCAAGCGAGTGGAAGATGGGACCTATGGCGTCTGCGAGGTTTCGCGAAAAGAAATCCCTGAGCTTCGGATGGAGGCCATTCCCTTTGCCCGGCTGACGGTGGAATGCCAGTCCGAGTTCGAGCGCCAGATGAAGTTGTATGGCAACCGCGCTCGGGCCTACTCCGCCTTCGGGTTGGAGGGTTCTTCTGAGGAGAATTCTTCCGAAGATTCAGTTGATGACTGAGGATTCGGCGCTACCATTCCCGCCCTTCCCGCTGAGACCATGGCTAGAGACATCATTACCCTTGAATGCACCGAAGCGAAAGCGCAGGGCAAACCGCCTTCCCGCTACGTGACCACTCGCAATAAGAAGAGCCTACGCACGCCGGGGCGCTTGGAGAAGGTGAAATTCAATCCGTTCTTGAACCGCCGCACCCTCCACCGGGAACTCCGCTGACCTCACTTCTTTTCTCTCATGGAACCCAAGACCAAAGAACGCCTCATCGCCTTCCGCCGGGCCAACAAAAAGCTGCCGGCTCGTCGGCTGAACATCCCTGCGGCCAAGGTCAGCTACCTCAATCCTGAATTTCTTTCCAAGTTCACTACCGAAACGGGCAAGATCATGCCGCGCCGGATTACAGGCGTTTCCGCCAAGCTGCACCGCAAGATCACTCGAGAAATCAAGCACGCCCGCGCCATCAACTTGATGCCCTAAAGGCAGGCCCTTTTCCTAGTTTCTTTCACGAGAGAAGTCTCCGAGACAGGGCAGCCCGAGGCTGCCCTTTTTCGTCCCATCATGACTGCCAAGCCGATCGAGTTTCCGCCCGTCCCGGAACTGCAAGACACCCAAAGCCAGCGCGACCAGCGGCGCATCGCCATCGACCGCGTGGGCGTCAAAAGTCTCCGTTTCCCCGTCCGCATCCGGGATAAAAAAGAGGCGCTCCAGCAAAGCGTGGCCACGGTCTCTCTGGCAGTCGACCTCCCGCACCAGTTCAAGGGCACCCACATGAGCCGCTTTCTGGAGGTGCTCAATGCCCACGGTCCCGAAATCACAGTCACCAACATGGCGGCCATGCCGCGCGAATTGCGCAAGCGCCTGGCCGCGGAGCGGGCGCATTTGGAGTTCCGCTTCCCTTACTTTTTAGAGCGCTTGGCCCCGGTCAGCGGCCAGCCAGGTTTGCTCGATTATGGGGTCATCTTCGACGTCGATGGCACGGAGGAGGCAGTCGATTTCCAAGTGACAGTGGAAGTCCCGGTCACCACGCTCTGCCCCTGCTCGAAGGCCATCAGCGCCCGGGGGGCCCACAATCAACGCGGGCTGGTCACCTTCGCCGTCCGTTTTGAGAGGCCGATTTGGATCGAGGACTTGATCGAATTGGTGGAATCGTGCGCCAGCAGCCGCCTCTACAGCCTCCTCAAGCGCCCCGACGAAAAGCACGTGACCGAGGCGGCCTATGACAACCCGGTCTTCGTGGAAGATCTGGTGCGGAATGTGGCCGCCAAGGCCAATGCGCACGACGACATTCTCTGGTATCGCGTGGAGGCCGAAAACTACGAGTCCATCCACAATCACAACGCCTACGCCTCGATCGAGAAGGACAAGCGGGCGTCCTCTCTCTGATGCCCAGCGGCCAAAAGAGGTTGGGAAAGTCTCTCGCCACTTCTTGAAAAACCGCTGAAAGGGTCGACCAAGCTCGAACCAGTCCGCCCACCCGGGAGCCTCCGCGGGCCATCCCTTTCCTTTTCCCTCTTTCCAAAGAGTAAGCCGGATGGCTCACAAAAAGCCGCACTTGCCTGAGAAAATTTGCCCGGTTTGTGGGCGTCCTTTCGCGTGGCGGAAGAAGTGGGAGAAGGTTTGGGACGAGGTCAAGTATTGCAGCGAACGCTGTCGGCGGAACCGCTGAGTGCTTTCATCCGAAGTCAGTCCATTTCACAAGCGGAGAGAGCACCGCGCGCCCATCTTGGTGCCAGAGGAGGGAGGGCTCTTGGGCTTGTCCGAGCGGGGCCAGGCGGATGGCACCGAGAGGCTCGAGGTAATCCCGCGCCGCCTCATCGAGGGGAAAGGCGCTTACGGTGGAAAGCCCTGGGGCAGTCGGGCCGAGGGCTCGGAGAAAGTCCTGTGGCCGCGGTGGCAAGGGCTTGACCCAGACACATCGGTTCCCCGGGCTGGCCACAAAAGCGCTCTCTTGGTCGAAGAGCACTGTCCAATCGAGATCGTCCTCGCTCGCGAAGAGTCGAACGGTGGGGTCATTGGCGCTCCGGAAGAGGAAGGCTTGCCGGAGGGAAAACACGGCCGAGGCCTCAGCCGAGCTGAGGGGGGAGGCCGGAAGCAGGCTTCGTTGCGCTTCCAGTTCCTGCGCGAGAGCGGCCGCGAAGACGAGAGCTTGGCCCTGGCCTGCGACATAAAAGGCCTGGGGGGAAACGCAGCCTGCTTGGTCGAAGAGGCGGACATCGCGCGCCGCCCGGGCCGCCGCCGGGGCCAGATCGGCGCCTTCCCAGATGACTCCCAGGCTGAAGCGGTGGCCATGCGGCAGGAAGACTTGCTCGGGGCGGAGTTGGCGATGGAGGGCGGCGATGGTTTCATCGTTCCCGAAAACGAGGACCGCCTCGGCCCTCGCCAGCCAGGTTTCGGGCAGGGTCTCGCTGGTTTCGACGAGCCTTTGGAGTGCCTCCGGGAGTCGGGCGAGAAAGGCGCTCACCGCGGGAAGGCCACCGGTCGGCAGCTTGACCAGGTTGTGCGCGCCCAGGAGAAGTCCGCGGAGAAGGGTTTGCAGGGCCGCGTGAGGGGTGTTGCCGCTGACCACGTGGAGCAGGGGAGTGCAGGGTTGGGCGCGGGTTTGCAAGTCGCCGTATTTCTGAAACCCATCCAGCACTTCGGGGTGCCCGAGTTCCCACTCCAAAAGAGAAACAAGCGCCGACTGGCTGACCCGCGAGAGCTCGGGAAAAGGGGCAGCGGCTTGGGCCAAGGCGGAGGCCCGTTCCTGGGTCGAGAGAGGCATGAGCCCCGCAGGCTGCCCTAGGGAGGGGCGGTTACCAAGTCCCAAAGTGCCGACCGCCTTTTTCTTTAGGCTGTTCCTGATGCTTTATGCGCCAGAGGCAGAGGAGCAGCGGGGTGCGATGCAAGAATCCTGTTTCCCCGGACGTCTTTTTCATGAGAAAGCGGCAGTATGGGAAGAGAAACCAATTTACGGAAGGCGCTCTTGGTCAGCAGTATGGGACTCCTCGTGGCGAGTCCGGCCGGAGCGGAAAGCAAGCACGGCCCCAGCAGCCTCTACCCCTCCTACACCGGACGCGTGATGGCGGGTTACCAAGGCTGGTTCCGAGCGGAGGGCGATGAGAGCGGGCAGGGCTGGAGCCATTTCGGGAGCGATGGCCGGTTCGATGCCGCGCATGTCACGATCGATCTTTGGCCGGACGTGTCGGAGTATGAAACCACCTACCCCACGGCTTTTCGCAAACCGGATGGCACAGTCGCGCAAGTTTTCAGTTCGTACGACGCCAGCACGGTCGATCTCCACTTCCGTTGGATGCAGGAGTATGGGGTGGATGGCGTTTTCTTGCAGCGCTTTTTCGAGCGCACCCGGACCCCCGAGCGACGGAAAGCCACCCGCAAGATTTTGGGAGAGGCCCTCCAGGCTTCCCAGAAGTATGGTCGCGCGATGGCCGTGATGTATGACCTCTCGGGCCTGCGCGCCTCGGGGGAAGATTGCTCTTCGGTCATTCAGGATTGGAAGGAGTTGGTCGATGCCATGAAGATCACGAACCAGGGCCCGGACCAGACCTATCTCTACCATCGCGGAAAGCCTTTGGTCGCCATTTGGGGCTTGGGCTTTCCTGATCGGCCTTACGATATCCGCAAGATCGGGATCGATAGGCTGCTCGATTTCCTGAAAAACGACCCGGAGTATGGCGGGTGCTCGGTCATGCTGGGCGTGCCGGCTTATTTCCGGGACTTGGCCATCGATGCCCGTCCCGATCCCTATCTCCACGAGGTTCTGCGGATGGCGGATGTGGTCATGCCTTGGAATCCGCAGCGCTACACCCCGCTGCTCCACGCCGAAAAGGAACGCTTCGCGGCCAAGGTGCGAGAGGACTTGGCCTGGTGCCGCGCCCAAGGCCTGGACTATGCGCCCTGCGTGTATCCCGGCTTCTCTTGGTTCAATCTTAGCCGGGAAGAGTTCGGGGGCGTTCATTCCCTCAATCAGATTCCCCGGCAGAAGGGGAAATTTTACTGGGATTTGATTGCGGGAGCCGTGGGGGCGGAGGCCGAGATGCTTTATGTGGCCATGTTCGACGAGGTGGATGAGGCGACCGCCATTTTCAAATGCGATCTCAACCCACCGGTGGAGGAGGGGGAGGTCCGGTTTTTGGCCTTTGAAGAAGGAGTGCCCAATGACCATTACCTCTGGCTGACGGGCCAAGCCGGGCGACTCCTGCGTGGTGAGATCGACTTGGAGGCCGAGCCCTACCTGCGACTCGACCCTGCCACGCGCGACCAAAACTAGTCCCCCTCCTCCGCTCCCACCCCCATGAAACGACGCGAATTTGTGAGACGGATCGGTCTTTTGGCCGCCTCGGGAGCGACCGCTTCCAGTCGCGCCGCCTCTTGTGGCGGTGCTTGTTGCCCGGTGGACGAGGTGGCCACGCCGGTCGGGGTGCCCAGTCCGGCCCATTCCTTTGAGATGCTCAGTCGCCTGTCTTTGACCGAGCTGGATGACGAGCACGAAGAGCATCCGGTTCTCGTCTCAGACGGTCAGGAAGGGGATTGGATGTTTTCGCTGCGGCGTCTCCCCTATCCCGCAGACCAGGAAGTGATTTCCTGCTTTCGGAAAACCGATGCCACCTGGCGGGAACAAGCGCCCGTCACCTCCGAGGCGGGACAGTTTGAGTATCCCGCTGCCTCCTGCGCTCCGGGAGGTCGACCGGTGGTGGCGTGGAACCAGATCGAGGACGGAGTATGGAAGATCGCCGTCTCGCTCTGGGAAGGCGGGTCTTTTGGGCAGCCTCAGGTTTTTGAGGGGGGGAGGGGGCGCTTTCTCGGCCCAGTGCTTTGCTCGGCCTCCGAGGACCGACATTGGATTGCCTGGGAGTCCTTTTCGCAAGGGCGCTTGAGCCTTTTCCTGAGTCGGTATGAGAAAGGAGCCTGGGCGGAACCGGTGGAAATCCGGGGAGGGGGCGATCGGTCTCTCATGGAACCCGCCCTGGCCGCGGATGAGGCCGGGCAGCTCTATCTCGCGAGTGGGGTCACGGAGGGGGTGGACCGCCATGTCGAACTGCGGATTTTCAACGGCAGCCGCTTGGCGCTCGAAAAGACCGTCCCGATCGCCGAAGGCGGCGGCCTGCGTGATCGGGTCAATCTCAACACTCACCCGGCGGTCGGGATCGATGAGAAGGGCAGGGTTTGGGTGAGTTGGGAAAACAACCGGGAGACCAGTCGCCTGGAGGATGGAGACAACTTCACCGGCGATCGCATCTGCGGCTTGGTCTGCTACCACGAGGGCCGCATTCTGGAATGCTCGCGCAGGGGTCGCTTTGTTTTCGCTGGCAAGAACGATCACCTTCCGACTTTTGTAAAAGACCCAGCAGGGCATCTCTTTTTGGTGACAGCCTGCGGGGGCGATTTTTCGGGCAGCCCTTTTTGGAAGTATCGCGTTTCTTGGCTGGATGGGGAATGGGCCGAGCCGGTGGAGTTTTTCCAGACTCGGCAAAAAGGGGATTTGTTTCGGCCGGCCGTGTTGGTCGACTCAGACGGAAGTCTCGAAATGGCTTTCGTGCCGGAGGAGACTTTTTCGAAGGAAGACGAGAACCCTCTTTTGGAAGAGGGGGTGGTGCGGCAACGGGTTAATCAGTTGGAACTCCTGCGGTGGAGCGGGCCGACCTTCGGCGCCGAGGAGGGTGCGCTGGCGCTGAAGGAAGCGATCGTGAAAGAGGCGGTTCCGAGGGAGAACTTTTTCCCGGTCTTCAGCGGGCGGCCGAGGGTGGCGCGTCGAACCAAGGAGCTGGGAGGAGAGATCTACACCTTGGTCTTGGGCAATTTCCACGAGCACTCCAACAACTCCAGCTGCTGGCCGGCCGGGTGTGATGGGACCGTGCATGATGATTACCGCTTCGGAATGTTCTCCGAGGGCTATGATGTCATGGGGAATACCGATCACGGCTACACCATGACCGAGGTCTACTGGCGCAAGAGCCTGCGGATGGTGCAGTTCTACCAGGAATCGGAAGCCTTCCTCCCGCTGCCCGCCTTTGAGTGGACCCTGAGCAACGGGCGGAAGCGGGAAATCGGCCACGGAGTGGGCCACAAAAACTTGGTTTTCCCCTCGATCCAAGAGGCCCGGAAATTCGTGCGGAATCGTCACGAGATTTTTTCAGTCCATAGCCCCGAGACAGAAAACGCGACCAAGCTCTGGGAATTTTTGCGGGAGAGGGAGATCGATTGTGTGACCATTCCCCATCACCCGGCCGATGAGGTGCACCCGACCGACTGGGAGGTGCATGACCCTCGCTACCAAACGGTTGTCGAAGTCTTCCAATGTCGGGGGAATGCCGAGTATCCCGGATGCCCGCGCGAGCTGAACGTGAGCCGCCACCGCCCCATCCAAAACGAGAAGGCTTTCCTCGACTACGCGCTCCGTGAGAAAGGCTACCGCATGGGCTTCATCGCGAGTGGCGATCACAATGGGATCGGGGTCGGCCTGGCCGCGCTCTGGGTCAAAGAGCTGAGCCAAGCGGGCGTGGTGGAGGCGCTACGATCTGGAAGGACCTTTGCCACGACGGGGGACAAAATCTTCGTCGATCTCCATGTCAATGGAGCGTGGTATGGCCAGCCAGCCGGCCTGGCCGCGGCCCCGCGTTTGCAGATCCAGGCGGAAGGCGTCTTGCCACTCGAGCGAGTGGAGATCTTGCGGGACAGTCGGGTCATTGCCACGATCGAAGAGGGCCTGGAGGGAGCACAGTATGCTGGCGAATTTGTGGATGAGGATTTCGCTGAGCAGGGGGGTGGCGCCTACTATTACCTCCGGGTCACCCAGGAAAATGGGCACCTCGCCTGGTCGAGCCCCATTTGGTTGGAAGCTTGAGGAAGACCGATTTTGCTCGGATTTTGAGCTTGTGTCTCTCTGACAGCCCCGCTAGTTGAAAGCCGCCCAAATGGGCGCTTGTCCAACCCCAGCTGTCTACGCAACCCCTCATGAAAACCCTTCCCATCTTTCTTGCATTCCTCGTCATGGGCGTGGCTGATGCCATGGGCCCGATGTCGGCCGCCGTGAAGGAGAACTACGAGCTGAGCAACACGCTCGCGACGCTTCTCCCGTTCTTTGTCTTCATCGCCTTCGCGGCTTTCAGCGTCCCCGGTGGGGTTTTGGCCGCACGCATCGGCAAGAAGAAGCTTCTCCTGCTGGGCCTCGGGCTGAACGCCTTGGCCATGCTGATTCCGGCCTTGGTCGATCCAGGTTTTGTGGTGCTGTTGGTCTGCATTTTCGTGCTCGGCGTGGGCACGACCTTTTTGCAAGTGGCTGGAAACCCGATCATGCGAGATGTCAGCTCGGAGGGAGCCTACAGCCGAAACCTGAGTTTGGCGCAAGGGATCAAGGGTCTCGGCAGTACGGCTTCAGCCTACCTCGTGAGCATCATTGCCACGATTGCCCTTTTCAAAGGCATGGAGTGGCGAGGCGTTTTCCCCATCTTTTTCGTCTTGATGGCTCTGGCTTTCGTCTGGGTGGCCTTCATGAAAATCGACGAGGCCAAGGCCGAAGTGCCCCCGAGCATTGCTTCCAGTTTGGGGCTTCTCAAAAAGCCCGTTTTCGCCCTGGCTGTGCTCGGAATTTTTCTCTACGTCGGCGCGGAAGTCTGCATGGCGACCTTTCTCCTTCCGATGCTCAAGGAGATCGGATTGGATGAGCAGGCGGCGGCCAGCTTTGGCCCGGCCTGCTTTTTCTTGGTGGTCACGATTGGACGTTTGGTGGCAGGCGGGGTTCTCACGGTGATTTCGCCGCGCACTTGTTTCATCTTCTCAGCGCTGCTTGGTTTGATCGGGGTGGTTCTTTTGATGCTTGGAATCAAGGCCTTGGCGGTCGTGGCAGTCATCTTGGGAGGCCTCGGCTTTGCCAACATCTGGCCCATGCTTTTCTCCATTACGGTGGAGGAAGATCCCGATCGGGCGAGCGAGCTGAGTGGTCTCATGTGCATGGCCATTTCGGGCGGGGCCATCGTGCCGCTTTTGATGAGTCGCCTGCTCGATTTGGGAGCCGGCACCTGGGCCTTCATCGTTCCGGCTGTCTGTTTTGCCTATCTCCTGGTGCTCTCTCTTTTGGGAGGGAAGAAGAAGGCCGTTTCCCCCGAGGGCTAAGCCCGGTCCGCACGGGAAATGACCTCGGTCACGAGGGCGATTTCTCAGGCAGGGCCGCGCCAGTCGCACCTCTCCTCCACCCCCAACAACACGAAAAATGGATCTCCACTCTGACCAACGCGTCGTCATGACCCTCGATGCCGGGGGCACCAACTTCCGCTTTTCGGCCATGCAGGCAGGCAAGCCGGTGGTCGAAGAAATCGCCAAGCCCTCCCACGCGGATGACCTCTCGGCTTGTTTGCAGGGAATCGTGAGGGGATTTGCCGAAGTGAAAGAAAAGTGTCCGGCCCCGCCCCAGGCCATTAGCTTCGCTTTCCCCGGGCCCGCTGATTACCCCAACGGCATCATCGGAGACCTCGGCAACTTGCCCAGTTTCCGTGGAGGCATCGCCCTCGGGCCGATGTTGCAGGGAGAGTTTGGGATTCCCACCTTCATCAACAACGATGGGGATCTCTTCGTGTATGGCGAAGCCATTGGCGGCCTCCTGCCCGCTGTGAACAAGATGCTGGCAGAGAGTGGCAGCCCGAAGCGCTACCGGAACCTTTTCGGCATCACGCTCGGAACCGGCTTTGGCGGCGGGATTGTGCGCGATGGGCAGCTCTTTATAGGAGACAATTCGGGGGCGGGCGAAGTGTGGCTTCTCCGCAATAAATTGGCCCCGGAGATGAACGCCGAGGAGGGGGCCAGCATTCGCGCCGTCCGTCGGGTCTACGCGGAGAAGGCGGGAATCACTTTGGAAGAGACTCCCGAACCGAAAGACATCTACGAGATTGGGATGGGAGAGCAAGCCGGCCACCAAGCGGCGGCGGTCGAAGCCTTCCGCACCATGGGCGAAGTGGTGGGGGATGCCATGGGCCAAGCTTTGACCTTGATCGATGGCTTAGCGGTCATCGGAGGAGGCCTCTCGGGGGCTTCTCAGCTCTTTTTGCAACCGCTGGTGGACGAGCTGAATGGCCATTACACGGGGCCGGATGGCAGCCCGTTCCGTCGCCTCGTGCCGCAGGTTTACAATTTGCAGGACGAGTCGCAAGTCCATTCATTCCTAGAAGGGGATCGCCGGACCGTGACGGTGCCCGGAACCGATCAAAAAGTCAGTTACGACCCCCAAGCCCGCCTCGGAGTCGGCATGTCCCGGCTGGGAACGAGCGAGGCAATTGCCATGGGCGCTTACGCCTTTGCCTTGAACCAATTGAATGGCTGAGCCCATCTTCAGCGTAATTTGACCCTCATCTTTTCTCTCCATGACGAATCCTTTTACTCGCAAACCCTGCTGGGCCGCTCTCCTCGCAAGCGGCCTTCTTCCTCTCGGCCTTCAGGCGGAGGGCGTCATCGATCCCTTGGAATACGTCGATCCTTTCATCGGCACCGGGGGCCACGGGCACACCTTTCCGGGGGCGACCGTTCCCAATGGCATGGTCCAGCTCAGCCCCGACACCCGGCTGCTGGGTTGGGACGCCTGTGCGGGCTATCATTACAGCGATACTTCCATCCTGGGTTTCAGCCACACTCACATGAGTGGCACGGGCATTGGAGACAAGGGGGATGTTCTTTTCATGCCTTTCGTGGGCAAGGGCCAGCGAGTGGCAGGCAAGGCGGACAATCCCGACTCCGGGTATCGTTCCCGCTTCAGCCATGAGCGAGAGGAAGCCTCTCCCGGCTACTACCGCGTTTGGCTGGAGGATTACCAGATCGACGCCGAGCTGACAGCTTCTCCCCGAGCCGGCTTTCATCGTTACACCTTCGAAGATGCTTCCGAGGCCGGCTTGGTCATCGATTTGGCCCACACCATTCATGGCCACCAAAATCCAGTGACCGAATTGCGTGCCATCAGCGATACCGAGATCGAGGGCTACAAGCGCACGCGAGGTTGGGCGCGCAATCACCACGTCTACTTCCACGCCAAGTTCGACCAACCTTTCACGGTCCAACTGTTCGAAAACGGCCAGGAGTTCACCGGCAAGTGGGCCATTGCTAGCGGGAACGTGCAGGCCATTCTCCGCTTCGAGACGGAGGGCGAGAAGCAAGTCCAAGCGAAGGTCGGCATTTCCTCGGTCGATTACAAGGGTGCCCGCCAAAACCTTGAAAGCGAAATCACTGATTGGGACTTTGATCGTGTTCGCCAAGAAGCCGAAGCCGCTTGGAGTGAAAAGCTCCATGCCATTCAGGTGCAAGGGGGAAGTGAAGACGAGAAGACCATCTTCTACACCGCGCTCTACCACACGGCCCTCGCTCCCTATCTTTTCGTGGACGTGGATGGTCGCTACCGCGGCATGGACCAGCGCATCCATGAAACCGAAGACCAAGTCTACACCGTGTTCTCTCTCTGGGACACCTTCCGAACCTTCCATCCGCTGCTGAACATCATCGATCCGGAATACAACAATGACCTGGTGCGGACGCTCCTCCACCAATATGATCAAGGCGGGATTCTTCCAAAATGGGAACTCGATGCCAACTACACCGGCACCATGATCGGCTCCCACGCGGTCAGCGTGATTGCTGAGGCTTACATGAAAGGCGTGCGAGACTTCGATGTCGAAAAGGCTTACGAAGCCATGAAAAAATCGATTCACTTTCGAGAGGACAACGACTTTCTTTACCCCAATGAAATCGTGCGGGAAAAGCTCAACCCGATTGGCAAGTATTACAACGATACCAAGGGCTACATCCCGAGTGACAAGGACGTCGAGTCCGTGGCCAAGGCGCTCGAATATGCGTACAACGATTGGTGCATGGTTCACATGGCGAAGGCCCTCGGGAAAACCGAAGACGTGGCCCTCTACCAGGAGCGCGCCAAACGCTATGCCACCTACTTCGATCAAGAAACGGGATTCATGCGTGGGAAAATGGAGGATGGCTCATGGCGCGAACCCTTTGATCCCAAAAAGTCCCAGCACCGCGCCGACGACTACTGCGAGGGCAATGCCTGGCAATGGACCTGGTTTGTGCCCCACGACGTGCCCGGCCTGGTCGATCTCTTCGGAGGAGTCCAGCCTTTCACCGAAAAGCTGGACGAGCTCTTCACCACCAGTTCGGAGCAAGTGGGGGAAGAAGTTTCGGCGGATATTTCAGGCTTGATTGGTCAATATGCCCACGGCAACGAGCCAAGTCACCACATCACCCACATCTACAACTATGTGGGCCAATCGTGGAAGACGCAGAAGCTCGTCGATCAAATTCTCGATACGCTCTACTTCAATGACCCGAATGGTCTTTCGGGAAATGAGGACTGCGGACAGATGTCCGCTTGGTATATCATGAATGCCATGGGCTTCTACTCTTTCAGCCCGGTCGATCCAGTCTACTCCATTGGTCGGCCTATCTTTGATGAAGTGGTCATTCCCATGACCAACGGGAAGGAATTCACGGTCCGGACGGTGAACAACAGTCCGGAAAATCTTTACATCCAAGAGGCCACCCTCAATGGAGAGAAGCTGGAGAAGCCCTTTTTCACCCACGCCGACCTCAAGGCCGGGGCCACCTTGGAATTTCTCATGGGCTCCGAACCGAACGCCAACTGCTTCAAGTAGCCGTCTTCCTCTCTCAAGTGTTCTCATACCAACCACCAGAATTCACTGGAAGAATGGAGGGGAGGTGTTGTGGGGAAGAGGCGCTGAAGCGCGGGGAAGGGAGAGCCGGAGTCTTTCGAGCCAGCCCTGCGTTGCTCCTCGGTTACGGTGCCTGCACCGCGCCCTCGTCGCGCCTT
>JBCCJK010000007.1 GCA_039027815.1 Verrucomicrobiota bacterium | reverse complement strand
CCTCACTGAACTCATTGACGAAGGCAGCGAAACCGTGGCAAAGTATGTCTACGATTACCTCGGTCGCCGCGTCATGAAAGCCACCACGAGTGAGACTCCTCAGGGAACGGGCACTGTCTTCTTCATCTATGATGGCTGGAACGTCATCGCTGAATACGAAGACAGCCCCGCGGTTGCGGGGCAGGCGGCAGCCACCAGCATCGGCAACACCGACGCTCCCACACGAGTTCTCTGCTGGGGCCGAGACCTCAGCGGCAGCCTCCAGGGAGCAGGAGGCGTGGGCGGACTACTCTCCGTAATCGAAAATCCGCAATCGCAAATCGGCAATTCCAAGACCTATTATTTCGGAGCCGATGGCAATGGCAACATCGCCACCATCGTGGAGCGGGACGGCTCCGGAAGCGGAGCGGAGGAAGTGGCCTATTATGGCTACGACGCCTTCGGCTACGAATTTCATGCCTTCGATTTAGATGGCAGCGGCTACATCAGCGAGAACCGCTGGCGCTTCAGTTCCAAACGGATGGATGAGGAGACAGGATTTTATTATTATGGATTCAGATACTACAACCCGGAATTAGGGCGCTGGTTGAATCGGGATCCGATTGGGGAAGGTTGGAAGTCTTATGAGGTGAATATCCTTTTGTTTATTGTTAATGATAGTATAAACTATTACGATATAATCGGACTCCAAAAAGGTTCCAAGTTGGGTAAAGATTTACTAAAGGAGTTGATCGATCCCCCTACTTTAGGGGGCAATTATAACTTCCCAGAGTGGGTCTTATCGAATGTAAATAAAATTAAAAGATGTATTCAATGCGTTAAAGTGGATGGGGAGGTCATGCAAGAGTAAGTTGTTGGATGGGAACTTGAGTGTAGTTGGTATCTGACAAGAGGTGGATATGATGATGAGTTACATTTTGCGAAGTCACCGGGAAGCGATGTGACGGAGACGTTTGATTGTTTGCACGTTTGTCCTTCCGCTCCGCGTGGAGATCAAGAGCAACCGGATAATCCATTTGTTATTCCGGAAGATACTCCTTTGCCTCCTGGGGTTGAAGTCGAAACCAAAAAAGACAACAAAACACTTTTCCCTCCTGGCCCGCCTTTATTTAGACCTGTTCCCACTGGACCGAAACCGTAGAGATTGATATTATGAGCTCAGCAAGGCAAATCGAGTTTCAATTGTTTATAAAAGTGATTTTTATAGTATATAAAGTGTCCTTGTTGTCGGGCTGTAATCATCAGAATTACGTTGAATTTAAGGTGTCTTCTACGTCTATGGAGCCTGAATTTGAAGCTAATGAAGCAATCAGAGCTAGGCTTCTTTGCAAGCAGTCGGAAATCAGAAGAGGAGATGTGGTGGTTATAAGCCCACCACAAGGCTATAAAGGCGCTCGCTGGCTACGCCGGATAGCGGCCATCCCTGGAGATAAAGTCGTATTTGATGGTGACAGGCTTTTGATTAATGGACTAGAGGTCTCAGATTTGGATTTAGAGTCGATCGGGTTGAGTGTGCGACAGATTGAAATGATCAATTTAGTTTTAGGTTCCGAAGATTACTACGTGACAGGAGATAATCTGTCTAATGCTATAGATTCGAGACACTTTGGCCCAATTAAATGGGAACACTTTTCTCATAAAGTGATACATTGAGGGGTCGTGTCTTGATTTTTGACATTTCGGCTAGTCACCTCCCAGACACCGACTACAGCGACGGCACCCACGACACCGACCATAGAAACGGGTCAGCCATTAGATCTTCATATTAACGCTCTGAGGGGGGGGCATAACATGTTAGGGGTCAGGCAACAAATTCTGACAAGGTGAGTTAACCCGAGGAGGGAATCTTGAGGCCGCGAACAGGGTGAGTGGAGTAAGAAGGGGCGTTTTTACATGTCATGGCGCGGGATCATTCGACTAGTTGATTCGGTAGCTTGGTAGGAGGAAGGGCCGGCCTGTGGCCGGTTTTTGGGTTGGAAGCGGGCGGGACGCCCGCGCTCCTTGAGGATTTTGAGCGGCTCTTTTACTAGCTGAACGGATGAAGAAGGAGCGCCTTAGGTTTCAGGTTTCGGGGGTGAAAAAGGTGAGGGATTCCGCATCGGTCCGGTGCAGTTACAGTGGTGGTGCTGGCAGCACGCTTCCTCGCGCCTTGGTCTGATACCATATGGTTTTTACGGGGCAGTCAACAAATATTGACACTTTGAGGCGGCGAGACTGGCTGAACTTTCCAGCTCAACAAACTCGGACAGAGAATTGGCATGGAACACGGCGGCAGCATGCCCGGCCTCAGCGACGGCGTGTTCAGATGCGGCTACAACAAGAAAGGAGAGGTTACCGCCGCAGACCACCACGCCGAGCCTGACTACAGCACTCCCGGCAGCCAACCTCACCGACGGCAACTACACCTACGACGAAATCGGCAACTGGGAGAGCACTTCAAGGAGAGCGTGGGCGCTGAGTCCCGCGGGCGAAGAGATCTCGCCCGCTTCCACCCTCATCGACGACCTTTAGCTCAACCCCATCTGAGTCGGATTCTTTGAGAAGGGACTGGAAAACTACCCCTGGAGCTTTCTAATCGACTGCCTCAAGCCGCCCAGCAAACGGCCCAGTTGGCTCAAAGCTACTGTTGGCCTTGCCGCCTGCCAGATCAGCCAAGACAGCGCCAGAAGATCGGGGCTACCTGTAAACCCTTGGAGACCGAACCCGGAGCAAAGGTTACGCTGGACCCAGAACATGAACTCTTCACCCACCGCGCCGGGGACGTCGCGGGCCACCGGGGAGAGCTTGCTTATCTGGGTTCCGGGGGGGCTTTCGCTGGCACGGCTTTCACGGGCTTTGCCACGGCTTCGTCGTCTGCCACGACGTTGGGGAAGCGTGAAAGGGGTCGCGTGGCAGTCGAACCTCTTCGATTATCGCATTCGCAATGATGAATCCTAGCTCGAAAAGGCGCACTACATCCATCAAAACCCGGTCCATGCAGGATTCGTCGTCTGACTCACGGGGAGCTACACTAGAGAAACCCAGCGTTGGTGGGCCGCGACGTCCTCGGCGCGGCGGGTTCGATGAGCCGATTGGCAAACCACTCACCCACCCAATGCCTTTCCGACTATTTATCACTTGGGTAAGGCTGCACCTAGAAAATGAACTCTTCACCCACCGCGCCGGAGACGTCGCGGGCCACCGGGGAGTGAAGTGAACCCGCAAAACGGAGCCAGGAAGTGAAACGGGGCAGCCATTAAATCTTCACATTTTGTGATTTTCAGCTCCGAGCACTTTATTTACACCTTCGAAGCCGACAGCTACGGCCCGATCGACAAAGTCGTTGTGGGCCACAACATCAACCGCGACCAGTTGGCCCGGCTGCTTGGGCTGCTTCGTTTTTCTTTTCAGGAGGCTGCTTCTCTTGGGTGAGGCGCATGCCGACGGGCTTGCTGACGCCGAATTCTTCCATGGTGACACCATACATGACGTCGCAGCGGTGCATGGTGCGTTTGCTGTGGGTGATGATGACGAATTGGCTTTGGTCGATGAAGCGGTCCAGCATTCGCACAAAACGCTGGATGTTGCTTTCGTCGAGCGGAGCGTCCAATTCGTCTAAGACACAGAAGGGGCTGGGCTTGACCTGGTAGATGCTGAAGAGCAACGCGACCGCGGTCATGCTGCGCTCGCCGCCCGAGAGGAGACTGATGCTTTGGAGCTTCTTTCCAGGAGGCTTGGCGATGACTTCGATCCCGCTCTCGAGGACGTCGCTTTCGTCAATCAGCATGAGGTCGGCCTTGGCGCCTTTGCCAAAGAGTTCCTTGAACATTTCGCGGAAGTTTTCGCGAATTTGGGCGAAGGTGTCGGCGAAGCGGACTTGGGTCTCTTGGTTGATGCGCTCGATAACTTCGAGGAGTTCGTTCTTGGAGTTATCAAGATCGTCTCGCTGGGTTTTGAGGAATTCGTAGCGGTCTTCCAGTTCTTCGAATTCGGTGATAGCGTCGAGGTTGACAGGCCCCATAGATTCCAGTTTGGAGCGGAGCTCCGCGGTGAGCGTGGCGACGAGTTCCCAGTCGGGCTCAGCCACTTCGGTAGGGGGATTCTCGATTTTCGATTGCTGATTTTCGATTTCAGGAGGCTCGCCTTCGCTTTCGGTGGTGGCGGCTTTGCCTCCTCGTTTTTGGCTTTCTTGGATGGCTTGGGCGAGGAGGTAGTAGTCGAGCTCGAAGGTTTCGAGCTCGACTTGGTAGCGCTCTTGGATGGTGTGGCTGAGGTTTTCGAGCTTGAGGCCGAGCTGGGTGGTCTGCACCTCTTCGCGATTTCGCTGGTCAGTGAGCTTGGCGATTTGAGCGCGGTAGGAGCGGAGATCGCCCTCGCGCGCTTTGATTTCCTCGGCCGTCTTTTCAGCTTCAGCTTTCAGGCTGAGGGCGTTGGCATCGAGTTCTGTCAGGAGGCCCTGGGCCTTTTCAACGGCCACCACCAAGGTGCCGATCTCGGCCTGCGAGTAGTCGATCTTCTCTTGAAAATGCGCGATTTCTGAGTCGCGGCGCTCGCGGAGTTGCTGCAGCTCGGCGAGTCGCTCCGACATGGGTTTGTATCGCTCCTGGAGGCTTTCCAGAGTGCGACCTTCCACGGCGAGGTGGGTTCTCTTTTCCTGGAGCTTTTCGCCTAATTCCTTTTCCCGGTCGGCGGCGAGGGTGGCGGCTTGCTCGCGCTCCCTGAGCTGCTGGCGCGCGCTTTCGACGATCTGTTGCTTGTCGGCGAGTTCACTTTGGAGGTCGCCCAGGAGCTCGCTGGTTTCCTGGCAGCGTGTTTCCAACTCCTGGATTTCCCAGTCCTGATTTTCCAAGCGACTTTCCAGCTGCTCCCGCTCCCGGCAAAGGAGGGAAGCGCGCGCTTCCAGGGAGCTTTGGCTGAGCTTGGCTTGTTGCAACTGCTCCCGGAGGTCTTCGACGGCTTGCTGGCTCAAGGCGAGGGCGCTTTCCAGTTGGGCGATCTCGCCTTCGGCTTTTTCATGGTCTTCGCGAAGCGTGGCGACTTCGCTTTCCAGGCTGCGGATTTCCTGCTGGCGCTGGAGGAGCGACCCCGCCTCTTCCTTGCCGCGACCGCCCCGGATCACGCCGCTCGGGAGGACCAGCTCGCCGCTCAAAGTAGCGATGGTGCAGGCCGGCCAGGCTTGGTGAAGCGTGATGGCTTTGGCGAGGGTTTCAGTGAGGAGGAAATTTTGGAGGGCGGCGCGGAGGACGGGGGCGGCCTCTCCGCGGAGCGAGACGACATCGAGAGCCCAGGCCAGCGCCCCCTCCGGTCGGGCTTCCATCTGCGAGTCGTTCGGTCCTTCGAGGAGGTCGGCTGGCAAGAGGGAGGCCACGCCCCCTTGCTGGCGCGTCAAGAGATCCACCATGGCCGTGGCATCATCGGTCTCTCGCACCAGCACCGTCTGGAGGAGATCGCCCAACGCGGCCTCGAAAGCGGGGATGTATTTTTCCTCGGTCTCGAGAGATTCCCCGAGGAGTCCGAGGACGCGGGTCTGGTAGAGACTAGGATCATCTAGTCCTTTGAGCACGCTCTGGGTGCCGCGCTCCAAGCCCTCTCCGGCAGCCATGGCTTTTTTTAGAATCTCCAGCCGAGAAGCGACTTGGGTAAGGTTTTTACGCAGTTCGTTTTCCTGTCCCCGGGCCGCTTGCAACTGGCTTTGGTGGCTGCGGCGGTTGCTTTCCGCTTGCTCCAGTTGGCTGGTGGTGACGCTGAGGCTTTCCTTCGCTTGAAAGAGCTCTTCTTCGAGCTGCTTTTCTTCCCGAGTTTTTTCGGTGAGCGCTTCCCGCATGGCTTCGGCTTCCTCACGGATTTGGCCCATGCGCTGTTTGTCGGATTCGCTCTGCTGGTTTTTCTGGTCGATTTGCGCGGTCAGCGAGTAGATGCGCCCCTCCGCTTCATTGGCTTGCTGGCGAAGTTCTTTCAGCCCGGATTCGGCCGCTTGGCGGGCGCTGCAGGCCTCGGAAGTAGCCAGTTCTTGCTCTTGGAGAGCCACCGCAGCGGACTCAATCCGGGCTTCGAGATCACGCAGGGCCTCTTCGGTGGTCTGGAGATCGAGTTGCTGCTGGGCGCGTTTTTCTTCGGTCGCACTGATCTCGGAGCGATTCTGCTCAATCTGGCTCTCCAGTCCCTCGATCCGCTCCTCACAAAAGCCCCGACGCTGCCGGGCTTGTTCGATTTCATTGCGCCGAGTCATCCGGGCCTCTTGGTTGGCGGCGAGGGCGCTTTCTTGTTGGTGCAGTTGCTCCCGAGCACTTTCGACTTCGCTCTCGACGGTTTCGGAGTCGGCTTCGAGGCCCTCCTGCTGCTGCCGACGAGAGGCGATGGAGGTGGCAAGTTCTCCCTCCTGCGCCTTCAGCTCCCGGTATTGGCGATGGGCATGGTGAGTTTCCAAGACCCGCACGTTGGCATGAAGGGCCTGGAAACGCTTGGCCTTGGCGGCCTGCCGCTGGAGGGAGCGCATTTGGCGTTCGACCTCAGAGATGATGTCGGCGACCCGCAGAAGATTGGCCTCGGTGTATTCGAGCTTTCGGAGCGCTTCCTTTTTCTGCTTTTTGAACTTGGTGATGCCGGCCGCCTCTTCGAAGACGACCCGCCGCTCTTCCGGCTTCGAGGAGAGGATTTGGTCGATCTGCCCCTGGGCCATGATGGAGTAAGCCGAGCGACCGATGCCGGTGTCCATGAAGAGCTCGTGAATGTCGCGCAGGCGACAGGGCTTGCCGTTGATGAGGTAGTCCGACTTGCCATCGCGAAAGACCCGGCGGCCCAACGCGATTTCCTGGTAATCGACGCCGAGCGCCTCTTCGCAGTCGGTCAAGGTAAGCGTGACCTCAGCCAGACCGAGCGCTTGCCGCTTGTCCGTGCCGCTAAAGATGACGTCCGCCATTTCCCCCCCTCGCAGGGCTTTCGCGGAGGTCTCGCCCAGAACCCAGCGAATGGCATCGACCACATTCGACTTCCCACAACCATTCGGGCCCACAATGCCGGTGACCCCTTCACTGAAGGTGAAATGAGTCTTGTCCGCGAAGGATTTGAAGCCGTGGATGTCGAGAGATTTGAGACGCATGGGAGATGGCTGGTTTTCTAGGTCAACTGAGGCGCTAGAGCTGATTCCGGCCACCCTAAAGATGAAGGCCGAAGCTTTCTTCGCTGAAGACGGAGTTTGATGGGTTACACAATGGATGGCAAGGAAATTCACCCGGCAACCACAACATCTTGTAGTTAAGAAACCTTAAGTAAATGGAGTCATCCCACTCCCATGGAACGTCTTCGAGTGGAAGCGGAGGGAGATTTCTGACTAGTCTAAGTGACCGGAAGGGAGCAAATCTTGCGGCTTTTCCCGGCGGAGGAGTGGGAAGGGTTGCGGGCAGGCCGCGGGGAAGCGGAGCTCGATGGAAATTTCGCGATAGCGGAGGGTTTTGGTCTTGGTGGCGGCCACTTCGAGGTCGCTCGTGCCCCGAAATCGCAGTCGCTGGCCCTTGGCCACTGCCTCCAGGAGCGCTTTTTTGAAATCCATGGGGTCGACTTGCAGTTGGCAGTCGACCCGGTAGGTGGTGCGGAGGAGCTTTTTCCCATCGCTTTTGGGGTAGGCCACTTCCTCCACCGTGAGCAAGGCCCAGACGGGCGCTTTGCCTTCTTTCTCCGGCCCCAGCAGCCGGAACTGGGGCTTGACCAAGGTGACCGCCCGCTCCGCCCGAGTTTCCAAATCGAGAACCAAGCGCCCGTTGCGTCCCACAAATTCAAGCGAGTGAAATTGGCCCACGCTGATTTGCTCGTTGATTCCCAGGGCCCTCACGAGCGGTCCCAAGATGGGATGCCTCACAACCAGTTCTCCCGCGACCGTCCAAGGCCAGGCCAAGAAAAGAACGAGGAGGGAGGAGCGCGTCATGGTGCGGGGCCGCCGGCTAGCGGAGAAAAGTCTGGCTGGCTTGAGCTGGCCTGGCTTCTCGCGAGTTGACTTTGCCAAACAAACGAACGAGCGCCTTGGATCCAGTCCTGCCGTCTTTCTTTTATGAAGCATTTTCCGTGGTCCTTTCCCTGTTTTTTGTGGTTCTGCCTGCTGAGCGGCGCTTCGGCAGCCAAGGTCTCTCTTCCGGGCGATGATCTGCAAGCGGTTCTCGATCGTGGGGAGGACCTGGCGCTCGAAAAAGGGGCGCTCTATGAAATCAGGCAGACCCTTCGCTACCGGAAACCGGGGCAGAAGATCTTTACCAAAGGGGCCGAGTTCCCGTCCGACTACGCCACTCTCCGGCTGGCCAACAAAGACCTCATGATGCTCATCCACGGCGGGGGGCAGGAGGGTGCGGTCTTGGAACGGGTCATTTGCGATGGAGATCGTTACCGACTTTCCACGGTGCCTAAAGGACGGGGTAGTGGAGGCGCGGGACAACCGGCCCTGGTTCACTTCGGAGGACCGGGCGGGGACGGGCAGATCGTGCGGAACTGCGTCTTCATGAACACGCGGACTTGGTCGACTCTGAAGATGCACGAGCACGCCTCCAACATGCTAACGGAGAACAATCTCTTCTTCGGCATGGGCGTGGACCCACGTGGGAACGGTCGCGAGTTCAATGAAATCCCCTTTTCCTGGGCCGATGGCGTCTCCTCGGCGGCGACCGATTCCATCATCCGCAACAACCTTCTGATCGACCCCACCGACGTGGGAATCGTGCTCTACTGCGCCCCGGGATCGATCGTGGAAGACAACGTGGTGGCGGCCATCTCTCGGGAGTCGCTTGGCGGGATCAATCTGGTGGACGCCCTCCTCGAAATGTTCGCTCTCGATGAGGACCTGACCCTCTTTGACTACGGCGGGGTCGTGGTGCGCAACAATTACATCGACAATTTTGGAGCCCGCATTCACATGGGCATTCCCGTGGGTTGCGCCGTTTGGCATCCGCGCTTCAAAGGGCGCATCCTCCAAGGCGGCTCCGTCACTGGCAACACCATTGCCGGCGGGGCGGGAGGCTACGGCATCGTGGCCCATGGGCTCAAGGGATGGACCATCCAAGACAACCTCAGCACGGCCCACTACTCGGGCTTGGCCGAATATGGCTTTCACCCTAATCCTCCGGATCCCCCCGCCGCCTTTCTCTTTCATGCGGAGAGCGTTTTGGAAAGTGAACTCCAGCCGGAATTCCAGGAAACAGTCCGCCACATCGATCATCTTTTGCGCACTCAAAAAGCCCCTCAAAACGAGTTCGGCTATCAGATGCATGACTACGGGCACGAGGAGATCCAAGCGGTCGTGCAAGCGGCTTACCTGGAAATGCTCGGGAGGGATCCGACGCGAGAGGAACTCCTGGCCGCAGCCGATCTCTTGCAGAGTCGTCAAAGGAATGCGGACGGCCTCCGCCGACAACTGATGGGCACGCCCGAATTTGAAGAAAAATTCGGCTTCCACTTCCCGGCGGAGTTGCACCCTTTCCGGGTCCAGCGCTGGTTCGATCTCTGCGACCAACTACTGCGCGAGAAAGGGGAAATGTATCCCATGAGAGAACTCTACCAAGACGCGCTCCAGCGCCTGCGACTTCCCGCGAAGTAGGGCCATGGCGAGACGCTCTTTCCCAGCTCCCGGGCCGACTGCCTCCAGCCTGGCGGCGTAAGTTTGCTGACTGGTCATGCTCTTTCCCCTTCTTCTTGTCTGCGCCCTCATTCCGGCCACCCTTTTTCTCCTGAATTTCCCGCTCTACCGGAAGACTCCCCAGGGGGCCGAACTCGGGAAGAGTCTAGGACCTGTCAGCCTTCTCATTCCAGCTCGCGATGAAGAGTCCAACCTTCCAGCCTGCCTCCAAAGCATTCAAGCGGCCAGCGAAGGCGTGGAGATCGAGGTCCTTGTCTTGGACGACGCTTCGACCGACCGCACCCCGGAGATCGTGGAGGAATTCGCTCGCGAGGACCCGAGGATTCGTTACGAAAGCGCCCCTCCCCTCCCCCCTGGATGGGTGGGAAAACCGCATGCCTGCGGCATTCTCGCGCAAAGAGCCCGCTATGATCGCCTTCTTTATTTGGATGCAGACGTTCGCTTAGAAAAAGGGGCCATCGCACGCATCCTCGCGTTCCAAGACCAGACCCAAGCCGAGTATGTGAGCGGCTTTCCCCGGCAAATCACCGGGACCTTGTTGGAGAAGCTTCTCATCCCTCTCATCCAATGGGTTCTGCTGGGCTTTCTTTCTCTCTTGGCCATGCGACTGGGCAAGAACGCCAACATGGCAGCCGGATGCGGTCAACTCCTCCTCGTGAAGCGGGCGGCCTACCAAGCCACCGGCGGTCATCATGCCATTTCCCAAACCGTCCACGATGCCCTCCAGCTGGCCCGCCTTTTCCGGAAACACGGCTACCGGACCGACCTCTTCGACGCCACGGACCTGGCCCACGTCCGCATGTATGACAACGCCCGCGATGTCTGGGAAGGCCTTCGCAAAAACGCTCGCGAGGGGGTGGCTTGGTTTCCCTTGCTCCCCTTCGTGACTCTCCTGCTCCTGGCGGGGCAGGTGGCGCCCTTCGCTCTCTTGCCCCTGTCTTTTGGCTGGATGACCGTGGCGACGCTGGTGGCGATTTATCTTCCCCGTTTGCTGGCTTGGGGGCGCTATCGACAATCGCTTCTAGGAGCCATTCTGCATCCGGTGGGCATTCTCCTGTTTCTGGCCATCCAATGGCACGCGATCTTTGTGCCTCGGGCCACCTGGCGGGGGCGGACGGTGAATTAGGCGGGACAAAGCCGCAAAAGATCCCCGGCTGAGGCCGTAGCCTTTCATTATGAGGTGCTTTCTTCTTGTTTTCCTCTTCCTTCTCGCGGTGGCCAAACTGGGGGCCGAACCCGCTTGGCCCGAGTGGCGGGGTCCTTTGGGCACCGGCGTGACTCCGGCCAAGGGGCCCACTTCTCTCGATCCCAAGAAAGACCTCCGCTGGAAGGTGACGCTGCCAGGGCGGGGAACCTCCACTCCGGCTGTGGCCGAGGGGCGGGTTTTTCTGACGGCGCCCATCGACGGAAAGGACGCGGCGCTTTGTTACTCGCTCGAAAATGGCGAGCTTCTCTGGCAAGCGGTCTTCGATCGTGTGCGAGAGCCTCGCCACCGGCTCGGGTCAAGCGCCAACCCCTCCCCGGTCACGGATGGCGAATTCGTCTACTGCTACTTCAAAAGCGGCACCCTGATGGCCCTCGACCTCGAGGGGCAGGTCCAGTGGGAAGTGAATATTCAAAAAACCTACGGCAAGGACACCCTCGGCTTTGACCTCGGCACTTCGCCAGTGCTGATCGACGAGGTCCTCTTGATCGCCGTCATCCAGCGCGGCGACCCCTTCTTGCTCGGGCTCGATCCCAAAACCGGCCGTCGCCTTTGGAAGACCGATCGCGACTACCAAGTCGCCTCGGAGTCAGCGGCCACCTACAGCACCCCGGCGGTGGCCGAAAGTCCTGCTGGGAAACTCATTCTCTCCTTTGGGGCGGATCGGCTGAGCGCTCACGAAGCTCGTTCCGGAAAATTTCTTTGGGACGTGGCCGGCTTCAATCCGGAAAATCGAGGCAACTGGCGCACCATCGCTTCGCCCGTGGTGGCGGGCAACACCGCCATCGTGACCTACGGAAGAGGGGACTTTTTGGCCGGGGTTCGCTTCGATGAAAAAGGCGGGGAAATGGTCTGGAATCGACGAAGCGATGGCAACGACGTGCCCACCCCAGCCACCACCGGCAACCTAGTCTGGGTCCTGAGTGGGCGGGGCAACCTGGAATGCCTGGAAGCCGATTCCGGAGAGCGCCTCTGGGACCACACCTTCCCGAAGACCCGTGGAAAATACTGGAGTTCGCCCGTCTTGGCCGGGAGCACGATTTACTGCGTCCGCGATGACGGCACCGTCTTCACCGGGACGGTCACGGCCCGCGATGGGCTGGAAAAGGTGCAAAGCTTTTCCCTGGGCGAAGAGATCATCGCCAGTCCGGTGGTGGTAGAGGGGATCTGCCTCATCCGGACCCAAGAAAGCCTCTTCTGCTTCGAAGGATAGTCTCCGGATCAGCGCTTCGCCCCGTCCACCCGCAGATTGGCTTCCACCCCGAGCTTTTCCGCGCCCACCTTGAGAAGGGAACGGATGGCGCTGGCGGTGAAGCCGCTTTTGCCGACCACCTTGGGGACATCCTCGTCGCCCACTCGGACCTGGTATTTGAAGCTCTTTTCTGACTCCTCCGTGCAGACGATTTCCAGGGCTTCCGGGTCGCTTGCAATCCCTCCCACCGCGAACTCGAGAAAGCTCTGCAATTGTTCCTTCGCTTCCATGGCGGAATCTACCTGCGACGAGGAAAGAGGCCAGTCAAAACTCCCCTCGAAAGACGCACCGGGCATTCGGCGTCTCGTGGATCGTGATCTCGGCTAACTCCGGCAAATCCGGTTGGAGCTTTTTCCAAAACCACGCGCACATTAGCTCGATCGTAGGATTCTCGAGCCCCTCGATTTCATTGAGATAAGCGTGATCGAGAAGCTCCACCAAGGGCTGCATGGCTTGGGAAATTTGCTTGTGGTCATAGATCCAACCGGTCTTGGCATCGACCTCTCCCTCGATGGTGATCTCCACCAAAAAGCTATGCCCGTGCAACTGCCCACAACGATGGCCCTCGGGCACCTGGGGAAGCGATTGCGCGGAATCGAAACGAAAATCCTTGGTAATCCGGGCCCTCATTCAGGGGAGTGAAATCTGAAAAGAAGAGACTCGCAAACGTCGATTCCAGGAATAGCCCCTGCCACCCCAGTCAGAGTGCGGTCAGGCTCCGCTCACTCTCCCCAAATTGACCGAAGCTCAAAGATCTGGAGTGACTGGATGGTTCCATCACTGAGTTTCCGGGTCTCGGTCGAGCCGATTCGCCCGGGGTCCCGTCGGTAGGTCCGGTATTCCAGCCCGCCATCGATGTAGAGTTCATTGGTGTTTCGATCCGAAAAAATATGCGCCGTGCGCCCCTCGAAGGAAGCGTCGATCCCATTGATCGTGAGCTGGTGGCTGCCAGGCGCGTCGAACTCCACCAAGATCTCCGCCAACTTCCCCTCGGCCGCGCTCAGGCCGCCGACCTCTTCGGTCAACAGGCTCCCACGCAGCCCCTCCAATTCGACGACTGGCCGATAAATCAGGCGCAATCCCAGGCCCGTTTCCCGCAAAAGGAATTCATGCGGCAAGGACATGGACTGGCTGGTCAGTTGGTCCGGGTAGGCCCTCAAGTAAGTGGCCGTTCGGAGCCAGCCCATTTGGATGCGGCGTCCGTCCGGGCTATGGCTGAAAGTCTGGGCGGCATACATGGTGCCGCGTCCTCCGGGAGGGCCGACTTTCTGCGTCTCTCGAGGGTCTCCATGCGGGCCGGAATCGGCCTGAAAGGTCCTGCCGTCGAAGTCCCCAATGAAGTAGCGATTCTGCGCGCCGTAGAGAATCCAGCGGGACTCCCCCGACTTCCCCTCCACGGGAAGCTCAAACAGTTCCGGACACTCATGGAGGGCGTCCCGGTCAGGATGGGTGAAGGCCCCGGTGCGGGTCCAGCTGCGCAGGTCCTTCGATTCCCAGAAGGCGATGTGGTTGTGGAGGCGTTCGGGGTCGGTCTCTTCGCGGGCTGGGAGGGCCTCGGTTTCGGGGCAGGGCTCCAGGTTGAAGACCGCCAACACCCACTTCTGCTCCGGTTCATACCAAAGAATCTTCGAGTCCCGTCCCTCGTGAACGATGATTGGGTTTTCCTCGATTTCCGTGAAAGTGAGGCCTCCGTCCTGGCTGTAAGCGAGACACTCGCCTCGACCGGTGCTCGTGAAGACCACAAAAAGGGTGTCCTGACCAAGTCCCGCTGAGTTATTGAAGTCCACAAACCCACCCCCTGAGAACATCATGTCCGACGTGGTGTTTTGAAAGAGGGCGATCGGTTTCTCCTCCCAGTGAATGAGATCGGTGCTCTCGAAATGGCCCCAATGCATATTCCCCCACTGGATGCCAAAGGGATTGTGCTGGTAGAAGAGGTGGTATTTCCCCTGGTGGTAGACCATGCCATTGGGATCATTGTTCCACCCGCGCCGGGTGCTGACGTGAAGCTGATCGCGGTAGGGTTGGGAGTAGTCGGTCTCCTTCCACGCATCCTCTTGGGTCCCGACCGTCATCCGCTCGAAAGCCCCTGAGAAAGAGTCCCGGAGAGCCTTCCCGTCCACGGGCGCGATCCGAATCGTTTTCCCCTCCAGACCAAAGGGCTCCAAAGGATAAGCCGCCCACCAAAAAGCCATCTCATCCTGCGGCAGCGCCACCGTGAAATTCTGAACGAGCCGATCCCCCTGGTAGATCCCCAGAAGATGGCGCTTCCCCTTATTGGCCACGGGAAGAAGGAGGTGGGAGGCTTCGACGTGGAGCGTCTTCTCCAATTTCACATGGCCCCGAGGCTCCGCAGCCACCGGCAGCCAAGCAGACAAGGCCAGAAAAAGAATCCAAAATCGCATCGCAAAGAAAAAAGCGGGCATCCTCAAAAGAAGACCACCCCCAAAAAACCCCAAAACCTGAAAACTGAAAACTAGCAAACTCCTATTCGAAGAATAGAAATAACCATGCCCACCCGGATTGACAGCACCTTCGACCAACTCAAAAAACGAGGCCAAAAAGCCTTCGTGGCTTACCTCTGCGGAGGAGATCCCGATCACGCCACCTCCGTGAGCGCGATCGATGCCTTGGTGGAGGCCGGCACGGACATTCTCGAGATCGGCGTGCCCTTTTCGGACCCGCTGGCCGACGGCGTCGTCAACCAAATGGCGGCCCAGCGAGCACTCGATGGCGGCATGAGCTTGCTGGGAATCTACGACCTCGTGGCAGCGGTCCGGGCCAAACACCCCGACCTGGCCATCGTCCTCTTCACTTACCTCAACCCGGTCTACCACCAAGGTTTTGAAATCTTCCACCAAAGGGCCCACGAGGCCGGCGCAGACGGCGTGCTCTTCCTCGATCTCCCGCCCGACGAGGAATCGCTCAATCAAGAGTTCGCGAGCGCGCAGCTTCTCCAGGAAATCCGCCTCATCGCCCCCACCACCCCGGACGAGCGGGTGGCCGCCATCGCTTCCCAGGCTAAAGGCTTCGTTTACTACGTGTCCCGCGAAGGGGTGACCGGGGCGCAGACTAGCCTGGCGGAAGGCGTGGAAGAACGGGTGGCCTCGGTCTGCGCGGCTTCTCCGGTGCCGGTGGTGGTGGGCTTTGGCATTTCCAGCCCTGAACAGGCCCGGACGGTGGCGCGAGTCGCCGATGGCGTGGTGGTGGGGAGCGCCATCGTCAAGGTCATCGAGGAATTCGGCCGGAGCCCCGAGCTCTCACAGCGGCTGATCGACTTCGTAAAACCTCTTGTCGATGCCGTGAAGGGACGCTAGCCTCGCGGCCCTTCGAGGCAAAAGCGGGAATGCCTGAAATCGGCAAACTCTCTCAGAATCATGGAGCTGAAATTCTGGAAAATGGACGGCGCGGGCAACGACTTTGTCGTGGTCGACAATCGTGATTTGTCCCTGTCTCTCAGCCAAGAGCAGATAGCGACCCTCTGCCACCGCCGCTTTGGCATCGGGGCCGATGGGTTCCTCGCAGTCGAGCCGGCGGAAAACGGGGCCGACTACAAAATGCGCTACCACAACGCCGATGGCGGAGAAGCCGAAATGTGTGGCAATGGGGCCCGCTGTTTTGGGCGATTTGTGGACACCCTGACCGGGGGTGAGGGCCAAACCGTCCGCTTTGAAACGCCCGCCGGGGTCATCACGGCCGATTTCGTGGAAGGCGGCCTCGTGCGCATCGGCCTGACGGATCCTTTCGATCTCCATCTTTCTGAGACTCTGGAAGTGGATGGAAGCCCCTTGGAAGTCCACAGCATCAACACCGGCGTCCCGCATGCCTGCGTGGTCGTTCCCGCGGTCCAGGAAGCGGATGTGCTCGGCATCGGACGGGCCCTCCGCTATCACAAGCGCTTCCAACCAGAGGGCACCAACGCCAACCTCATGGAAGTGCTGGCCCCAGGCTCTCTCGCCATCCGGACCTATGAGCGCGGGGTCGAAGACGAAACCCTGGCCTGCGGCACCGGCATGGTGGCCAATGCGCTCATTCATCACGAACTGACCGGACAAGCCTCCCCCATCTCAGTGCAAGTGGCCGGTGGCGACACCTTGGAGGTGGGCTTCCGCAAAAGCGAGGAAGGCTTCCGCGATCTCACCCTGACCGGCCCGGCCCGCTTTGTCTTTGAAGGACACCTTTCTCTCGTTTCATGAACTCCCCCTCCTACACCGGCGCCTTCACCGCCCTCGTGACCCCCTTCTCTCAAGGGAAAGTGGACGAGGCCCAATTCCGTGAGCTGATCGACCGTCAGTTCGAGCTGGGAATCGACGGCGTGGTCCCCGTCGGCACCACCGGAGAAAGCCCCACTCTGGAAACCGATGAACACATCCGCGTCATTGAAATCGCGATCGAGCAGACCGCCAACCGAGGCGTCGTCATGGCCGGCACCGGGGCCAACTCGACCGCGGAAGCCATCGCGCTGACCCAAGCAGCCGAGAAAGTCGGCGCCAAGACCTCCCTCCAAGTCACCCCCTATTACAACAAACCTTCCCAAGAAGGTCTCTTCCAGCACTTCCGAGCGATCGCCGAAAGCACCTCCATGGAGCTCATTCTCTACAGCATCCCAGGACGGTGTGGCATCCCGATTGGAGTCGAAACCACCGAGCGACTGGCAAAAGCTTGCCCCAACATCGTCGGGATCAAGGAAGCCGGAGGCAGCGTCGAGCGCGTCAGCCAGCTCCGCCAGGTCCTGCCGGACGACTTCGTCATCCTCTCAGGCGATGACTCCCTCACCCTCCCCTTTGTGAGCGCCGGAGCCCGTGGGGTCGTGAGTGTAGCCTCCAACCTCGTTCCCGCCGAAGTGACCGCCCTGGCCCACGCCGCGGTGGAGGGTCGGTCTGGCGAGGCCCAAGCGCTCCATGAAACATTCTACCCGCTTTTCAACGCGCTCCTGACACTCGATACCAACCCCGTGCCCATCAAAACGGCCTTGGAGCTGGCACAGGTCTCCCCGGCCGAATTCCGCCTGCCCTTGGTGCCCATGGCAGCCCAGCAGCGCAGCCAACTCGAGACGGTCATGCAATCCCTTCAACTCCTCGCCTGACCATGTTGCCTCTCCTCGTGACCGGCGCTTCTGGCCGCATGGGCCAGGCCATCCGCGCCTGCGCCGAAGGCGATCCGGCAGTGGAAGTGGTCGCCACCCACCACGAAGGGCAATCGCTGGCCGAAGCCTTCTCAGCCCTCTCAGCCTCCTCGAAGGGCCCGCCAGCCGTCATCGACTTCACCCACCACAGCTTCACCGCCCAAGTCCTCGAACAAGCGGTTGCCGCCCACTGCCTCCTCGTCCTCGGCACCACCGGTCACACCGGCGAAGAGCGCGCCGCCATCCACCAAGCCGCCCAGCGCATCCCCATCGCCTTCGCCCCCAACTTCAGCGTGGGCGTCAATACCCTCTTCTGGCTGACCCGCAAAGCCACCGAGATCCTCGGCGATGACTTCGACCTCGAAGTCGTCGAGATGCACCACAAACACAAAGTCGACTCCCCCAGCGGCACCGCTCGCCGACTCGGCGAAATCCTCGCGGAAGTCAGCGGCGTCAGCTACGAAAACGACGTCCAACACGGCCGCCACGGCGACATCGGCCCCCGCAGCCAAAAGGAAATTGGCATGCACGCCGTCCGCGGCGGCGACGTCGTAGGCGACCACACCGTCATCTACGCTGGCGACGGCGAACGCGTCGAGCTCACCCACAAAGCCGCCAGCCGCCAAACCTTCGCCAATGGCTCCCTCCGCGCCGCCAAATGGCTCATCGGCCAAGACCCTGGCCTCTACGACATGCAGGACGTCTTGGGGCTTCACTAACACCAGGCAATCCACGTTTCCCAATCGTCTATTCCAGCACTCGTTCCTCTCTCCTCGTTCCTTGACCATTGTAATCACAGTGATTACAATCCCCCATGGTCCAGCGCAGCAAAATCATCCAAATCGGCAACAGCCGAGGAGTTCGCATTCCCAAACCCATGCTTTCCCGAGCCGGTCTGGACAGCGAAGTGACCTTGGAAGAACGTGAAGGGGGCATCTTCATCCGTTCCGCCAGGCCTGGAAAACTCAGTTGGGAGGAGACCTACAAGGAGATGGCTGCTTCCAACGAGGATTGGTCAGACTGGACGGAGTTGGACATCACTGCGCTGGATGAGGATTGAGCGCTACGGAATCTACTTAGTCAATCTCGACCCCACCATCGGCTCGGAGATCAGGAAAACCCGGCCAGCCATCGTCGTGAGCGCTGACGCCATGAATCGGCGGCTCTCCACCATCGTGATCTGCCCTCTCACCACCACACTCCACCCAAAGTGGAGAAATCGAATCCAACTACCTTGCGCGGGCCAGGATGCGGAAATTGCAGTCGATCAGATCCGCTGCCTTTCCACCAAACGCATTCTCAAGAAGCTGGACAAAGCCCATCCAGCAACCGCCAAGCAACTGCGGGATACCATCGCAGAGATGTATGCCGAGTGACTTCCTCTCCTTGAAACTGAACACTTGAAACCCGCCACTCCCACCGCCCTCGCCCTGGGCTCCAACCTCGGCGATCGACTCGCCCACCTTCAGCAGGCCCGCAAACAGCTCTCTCCCTTGGCAGTCGGCCCGATCCAATCCGCTCCCGTCTACCAGACCGACCCCGTAGACTGCCCCGAAGACAGCGCCGACTTCTACAACACCGTCATCACCTTTGAGACCCGCGCCACCGCCCTCGAACTCCTCCAGGCAGGCCAGCGCATCGAACGCTCCCTCGGTCGACCCGACCTCCGCGCCCTCAACGCCCCCCGCCCGATCGACATCGACATCCTCTTCCTGGGAGACGAGATCTCGCACCATCCCGAACTCCTCCTGCCTCATCCGCGCCTGACCCAACGCCGCTTTGTGCTTCAACCCTTGTGCGACCTGCTGCCCGATGGGGTCCTACCCGGGCAGACCCATTCCATGGCCGATCATCTCGCCGCGTTGCAGAGCCACGAGCCTGCTCTTAGACTGGTGGCTTCCGATTGGTAAATGAACGCGCCCCACCCTCTCTTCCAAGCCCTTTGGGACAAGGTGGCTGCAGGCCAGCGCTTGGCCGCCCTCACGGCCTACGATTACCCGATGGCCAGACTGCTGGACGAGGCCGGGATCGATCTCCTCCTGGTGGGTGATTCCCTCGGGATGGTCGTGCTGGGCTACCCCGACACCACCAGCGTGACCTTGCCGGAAATGATCCACCACACCAAGGCAGTCGCCCGCGGCCGCCAGAAAGCGGTCCTGGTGAGCGATCTCCCCTATCGCAGCTACGAGACGCCCGAGCAGGCGCTCGGGAGTGCCCGCCAGTTGCTGGAAGCCGGCGCGGACGCGGTCAAACTGGAGGGGGGGCTCGAAAAAATCGAAATCGTGGAACACCTCACGAGCCATGGGATCCCGCTCGTGGGGCACATCGGCATGCTGCCTCAAAAAATTCAGGAAGAGGGTCGCTATCGCAAAAAAGGCCGCACTCCGGAGGGCCGGGCTCGCATCCTGGCAGACGCCCAAGCGCTCCAGCGGGCCGGCGTCGGGCTGATTGTGGTAGAAAGCGTTCTCAAGCGCTTCGGAAGCGAGCTGGCGGCGACGCTGACCACTCCCCTCTTAGGCATTGGAGCGGGACCCGACACCGCCGGGCAAATCCTGGTGCTTCATGATCTCTTGGGCGCTTCTCCCTGGTTTGTGCCCCCTTTCGCCACCCCGAGGGCGCAACTCGCCCAGGAGGTGACTCGCGCCGTGAAGGAGTTTCGGGAGAGTCTCACCAGGTAATATCAAAATCGAGATCATAACGGTCCGAGGTCGAGGCCCCTCCATTGGATTTGAAGACCACATAGACCACATCGTTGTTGCTCGGATCCAGATTGCCCAAGGCGGTGTTCGGGATGGTGAGCGCCCCTCCACTGGAAATGTGGGTCGCGCCCACTTGGATGTCATTGACATACAGGTGCACTTCAAAAACGGTCGAAGTGTTTCCGGTCGTGGTGCTCATGGTAAAATGATCGAACGAATGATTGCCTGCGCTTTGCACCGTGTAGGCCGCGATCAAGGTTTGATTGTTGGCCAGGCCTACCAGTTGGTCAGGCACGCGGAAGCCTCGTTGATTCGAGGAGCTGACATTGAAGCGCTCATTGGGACCGCCGATATCGAGATGAAAGGTGTTGTTGTAGGCGGAAGCGTTTCCGATGTTGCCGATGCTCGATCGCAAGTAGCTCCACGCGGTGCCCCCGGCCGCGGCTAGGCCATCCGCAAAGGCTTCGGCGCTTCCCTGAGAATTGCTGGCAATGGAATAATTAAGATCGAAGCGATCACTGCCCTCCGTGGGATTCGCATCGTCGGTGAAAAGCACGACATAGACATCCTGTCCGGCGTTCAAGGTCCCGAGGTCAATATCGGGGAAGGTGATGGTCTCCACGTAGGTGACCGAATCCGTGACAAGCGTCCCGTCGACATAGACCGCTAGCAGCACCCGGTCCCCGCTGTCTCCCGAATCAAAGGTCAACCCGGTCAGGAGGTAGTCGTCCGCCGTCTGCACCGTGTAGCGGGCCATAATCGCCTGGCTGTTGTGCGGCGTGACTTTTCCTTGGACCACATGGAAGCCTCTCGCGCTCGTTCCCACCACATGGCGTTCATTGGCCAAGCCGATATTTTGATGATTCAGCTGATTGTAAGCACTTTCATTTCCCACATTGTTTTCATTGGAGCTGCGGTAATAGGACCAACCCAGGTCGGGATCTCCTTGGAGGTTGGCCAGAAACTCGGTCACGAAGCCGCCTCCGCTCCCTCCAGCTGGGAAATTCGTGAATTGCACATTGGAAATGGTTTTGGAGGTGCCCTCTGCCCCGGAGCCCTCGGCGTAGGGGGTTGCGGTCAGGGTATGGGTGCCATTGTAAAGATCCCCTCCGAGAACCTGGGGTTGTTTCGCGATGACCTGGTAACCGAAGAGGGAATAGGGGGCCTCACTCATGGTGATGGGCCCGATATTGGTGCCTCCATTGGAACTGCTGATCAGCATATCGACCTCTCCCTGGGCGGCGTCCAGATTGGCACGGATGGTCAACTGTCCCCCGCTCGCCACCAGGCCCGCGCTCACCAATTGGTTGTAATCGACGCTCACATTGTCCTCCAAGAACATCACCGGAAGCTGCGTGGTCACATCCACCAAAGAGAAGGTGACCGCTTGCCGAGTGACCTCGGCGATCCCCTCCTGCAGGACGGTATCCAGCAAAAGGCCATCTCCCGTGTTGTAATCGCCCTCGGCAATTCCTGAGCCCAACCAGTTGGCCGGAATGTTACCGAAAACCCGCCGGGGAGGTTGCGAGGGCTGTCGTCGGAAATCGTCCACCGCATGAGTCGGCTTGTCCAGGGTCAGGGCATCGATGGTCAGCCCAGCCTTGCTGTTGAGTCCGGGGTTTGGATCATCGCTTGGCCCATGACAAGAGAGGCAGAAAATATTGTTCACCGTCTCGGCGCGGTAGGCATCATGAAAGAGCGGCCCCTCAGGAAAATTGATATTTTCTCTCAAGCCTTGCACGAAGCCGACCTCGCCGGGTCGATCCGCCAGATTACCGAGCCAAGAATCGGAGTAGTCGTGCCAGACCGCGTAATGATCGAAAGTCTCTTGGCCATTGTGGCCCAAAAGCGCATCGAGTTCGTTCTTGGCCAAGGCCGGGTAGGTACCTGCTTGGGCCACCAGAGCATCGACTTGCGAACTCGTCTGGTAGCCATTGCGAATGCCCACGATCGTCCCATGAGCCATATTGGCGCACACCTCGGGGTCGAAGGTGTGGCCGAAGACCTTGAATTCATCGATCCAGCCCCGGAAATTGCTACCGGAGCCGCTGTAACCCACTGTGAGGGTGCCATTGCCATCCCCATTCGTGCCATCGGTTAGCTGAAAGAGATTGGGCGAGAGTTCTCCCCCCTCATCCCCAAAACGGTGGAGAAGAAACCCGTTGTGCAGGAGATCGATGATTTGGCCTTGGTGAAAAATCTGGAACGCCAAATGGGCCCAGCCTTCCTCCGGCAACAAATGATTGGAAAGATCAATCGTGACCACCTCCGCACCCTGTTGATCCCGATACCGGATCTCGTCTCTCCCAATGAGGGAGACCTCGCTCCCATCAGGAAATCCCAGCAGCGTCCTCTCTGTATTGTCATTGCCAAAGCGACAATCGAGAAAGATCCCCACAAACCAATTGGCGTTCGAAATCTGATTGGCATCCGGTTGGATGGGGATGTCATAGGCCACTCCCGAGTCCTCTTCGAGCCAAATTCCCTTCCCTTTGATGCCTCCGCGGGCGACTGGCTCCACCCGGACGTTTCCATTGCCAGCAGGCGCTCCATGAGTCGGAATGGTCCAGCGGGCTGGGAGAGCCGTGGCGTCGTTGGCAAACTTGACGTTGGCAGCGGTGAAAGGGGCCACGGCGCGGTGCTGGAAGCCATTGTGGTGAAGCATCTGAGTGCCTCGATTGGCCAGGTTGGTATTGAAGCTGAGAGCGCCGGTCCCGTGACCGATGATGAAGCCATCGAGATTCAGGTAATCGTCGAACGCGAATTCATCCGAGCTTTTCCCATTGCTGACCGTCCAGACCACATCCGCCGGGGTCATCGGCTTGTATCCAGGGCTGTAGAACGGTTTGTTTTCGACGGAGTCAAAGATGGTGGTGTTGGGGTCCGAGCCAAGAGGTTGTCGAATATTGGCACCATTGTCTCGTCCCGCTCCCACGCGAACCCAATCATCGGCCCCACCCCCGGTGTAGAGCTGGACGTTGACATGTTCGTCCACGGGAGATCCCATTCCCCAGTCCGTATTGTTGAGAAGATTGTCCATCTGGACCATCTTCCCCTGAGTCCAAAGTCCCATTACCATTTGCCCCCGGGTATTGCTCCGTTCGTCATCCGGAACCGTCGTGACACCCGCATCCCAGGGCAGATTCAGGTATTGGGAACCCCCTTGCCGATTGAGCGGTTCCCCAATCGCCGTGAAGAAGAGATTGTTGCCCAGATGATCGACCCAGGGGTAGTTGGCCTGAAGGTCCTGTCCTGGGGTCATGAAACTGCTCCCCGGTTCCACCGGATTCCCCATTTGGTCCCGCATGGGGTAGAGCGCGAAGCCATAAGAATCCTGTCCACCCTGCCCATTGATCCGGCTATCGTAGTGGGCGTAACTGATAGGCAGCAAGTTCTCGAACCCGTCCGCATTCCCGCTTGCGAAGTTCCCCGGACCATCCGCCCCCTCAATCGTTCCGTTGGAAGAGTAGGCGTAGTAAACATTCTGGGCCGAGGTGTAAGCGGCTCCCACTCCTCCACCGAGGAGGTTCTCGTGATCATACCAAGTGAAGAAGCGTTCGATTCCCCGCAGCACCAAAAGTTTGCCGTCAATGGTGAACATCGGTTCGAGAAAATCGTGTGCCGAGAGCGGCACCGTGGTGGCCTGCTTCACTCGACCCGCCGCCACATCCACATCGACCGCCACGCTGCTGATCCAGGCATTGCTCGTTTTGGGATCAGAGACCGTGACCTTGATGGGCGTCATCTGGAACATGCCATATTCGTTGGCCTGATTGTTATTCAGGTCGATACAGGCAAAGATCCAAAGGGAATAGACATCATTGCCATTGGCATCGGCCTGGGGATTTCTGGTCCCTGCGGAGCCAAACTCCGGCGTCGGATCAAGGAGGGTGAACTGCCGGACACCCACCGCCCCCTGCCCAGCGAACTCGCTGATGAACTCGCCGGACGCGAAGCTCGAATTGGGATTCCCCACTTCGCCGGACTCCAAAAAATCGTGGGTGCCGATTTGCCCGTTGCTCCAGTGCTGGGACAAGGTCTCGGGACGAAAGAGAAAGAGATTCAAGCGACCGCCATCCGTCTTGACCAGACTGGCGACTCGACCATCCGCCGTCGTGCGCAAATGAGGAATCACCGGACGAATGAATTCCAACTGGCGGTCACTATCGGTCGTGATGGCCGTTCGATCGACGGCATGGACTGCCAAATCGATGGCGGGAGGCTCTGGCATGACCTGGCCAATCAGCTGCTGGGCGAAAAAACAAAAGAAACACAGGTGGAAAAAACAGTAGGGGGAACCGTTTCGCTTCATAGGTATAGGGGGTAGGGAGACCTTTGCCTACCGAGAAATTCTCATCTCACCTCAGTCAGAAGTGACGCTAGACACCCTATTGCCCAATCCATACCTCGTCTTAAACCCTATAGGAGAGAGAGGTATAAGGTGACAACAAGTGGCCACGAACCATCGACGGAGTTTCCGGAACCCAGGGGTTCACACGGCTTACAAAAACAAGACTTCTCTATGACCGCTGATCCTGTTTCACTTACAAAGTGAACAGGGCCAACGACTTAGGCTTTCAGATCAGAGGGTTGTCAGCCACCAAGGACAAGGGTGGTGCTCATGGCGAGCGATTCAGTCATAACGGGGCCACGCCAAAAGGGTCAAACGATTTTCTTCTTTTTTGAAAGATATTCTCCTTTTTGTCGCAACGCGCCGACTTGCATTGCAAAAATAAGAGGATGTCAGCGGCCTCTTCATTTACCTGCTAATAAAATAGCCTTATTTTATAGAGCATAATTGCAATAGAATCCTTTATCCTCTATTCAAAATCAGGAGTCGCTAGATGAGAGTAAATCTCATCAAGCTCGAGAATCGACCGTTCTGGGCTGGGGCAAGCGCTTCGAGTGCCCTGCCAAGGTCAACGCGCCGATGGCCTTCATCACTTGGTCACTCAACTGCTGGTAAGCTGCTTTTCCCTTCGCTTCGGACAATTCGCCCCGATCAAAAAGCAGCGGTTCCCCGATCACCACCGTCACCTTGCGCAGCTGCAAGCGGTCGCTCCATCGAGGCAGCGATTCATAGGCCCCGAAAATTCGGACCGGTAAAACCGGCACCTGGGCCTTGGCCATCATCAAACCCAGCCCAGGCTGCCCCGGGAGCAAATCGCCGTCCTCGGTCCGAGACCCTTCCGGGAAGAGCAGAACCCGCCCCCCTTCTTGTAGGATTTTGATGACTCGCTTCATACTGGCCATGTCCGGGCGATCCTGATCCACTGGGATGCAGTTCAAGTGATCCAAAAGCCAAGCCATGAAGCCCTTTTTCCAAAGGGTCTTCCTGGCGAAGTAGTGCATGTCTCCCGAAAAACAGGAA
Organism: Verrucomicrobiota bacterium; assembly: GCA_039027815.1. NCBI lineage: Bacteria > Pseudomonadati > Verrucomicrobiota > Verrucomicrobiota bacterium. The sequence goes on along the minus strand of JBCCJK010000007.1, from coordinate 57,602 downwards.
CCCACCAGAGGCGGATCGAGGTAACTCCCATGATTGGAAGCCACGATGAAGGCGCCCGTTTTCGGAATTCGCTCCCGGTGGAGGACTTTCCTTCGGAAAAGAACGAAGGCCAGGAACGAGCTGAGTTGGGTGCAAAACCAGAGAACCATCTCAATCCTTCCAACCCCGTGTTGCCAGCCCTTCCAGCAAGGCCTCCACCACTTCTTGCTGACTCAAGGCGGAGGTATCGATGACGAGCGCGTCCTCGGCCGCTTTCAGGGGAGAGGCTTTTCGGCTGGAGTCCATTTGGTCTCGCTTGCCGATGGCATCGCTCTGGCCTTGGTCTTGGCGGCGTTGTTGACGGATGGCTTCGGAGGCCGTTACGAAGAATTTGAAGGGCGTCTCTGGGAAGACCACCGTTCCGATGTCCCGGCCTTCCATCACGAGGTGATTGAGAGCCAAATACTCCCGCTGCTTTGCCACCAGTTTGGCCCGCACTTCGGGAACCCGCGCCACTTTCGAAACATGGGCGTGGACGGCTTCACTTCGAAGCTCGCTCCCGAGCACCTGGCCATCGATGGCCACCAGAGAACGCCCGTCTTGTTGGTCGCAGGTCATTTCAAGCTCCGGAAAGCGGCTGCGAATGGCCTCCTCGTCCTCCATGGAATAGCCTTGTTTCACAAACCACCAAGTGACGGCCCGATACATGGCTCCCGAGTTCACGAAGAGGATGCCGAGTCGCTCAGCCAAAGCTTGGGCCACCGTGCTTTTTCCGGAAGCGGCCGGCCCGTCGATGGCGATGGCATGGTGAGTGGGCATCAGGAGGTCTGGTGTTTTGCCCGTTCCAAGTGGTGGGCAAAGCCCGGGTAGGAGGTCTCGATGCAAGCGGCCCCTTGGATGGTGGTCTCTCCTTCTGCGAACAGGCCCGCGATGGCAAAAGCCATGGCAATGCGGTGGTCGCCAAAACTCTCGAGGACCGCTCCCCGGAGAGGCCGCCCTCCCTCGATGCGCAGACCATCCTCAAACTCTTCCACTTGGGCGCCCAATTTTCGCAGGTTTTCGACCACGCAGTGGATGCGGTCGGACTCCTTGACTCGCAGCTCTCCCGCATCCCGAATCTCGGTCACCCCGCTCGCCAAAGCGCCGGCCACGGCCAGGACTGGCAATTCATCGATGACGTTGGGGATCTCCGCTCCGGCCACCCGCGTGCCTCGAAGACCTTGGCCGACTAGCTGCAAATCTCCAAGAGGCTCGCCCCCCTCGGCACTGGGAAGGCGTTTCACCGAAACCTCCAACCCCATTCTTTCCAATACCGCCAGGATGCCATGGCGCGTGGGATTGAGCCCCACCTTTTCCAGCTGGAGCTGCGAGCCAGGCAAGGCCCCCGCTGCCACCAGCCAAAAGGCAGCACTTGAGATATCCCCAGGCACTTGAAAATGCGTCCCAGAGAGGGTCACGGGGCCGTCGATGGAAATCTCATCTCCTTCCCTCGCTACAGGGACGCCAAAGTCCGCCAGCATGCGCTCGGTGTGATCTCGCGTGGCCACCGGCTCCACCACGGTGGTGCGTCCGTCAATTTGCATCCCCGCCAGCAGGACCGCGCTTTTCACTTGGGCGCTAGCCATGGGGAGGAGATAACGGATGGGGCGGAGCTTCCCGCCCTCCAGGACCAGGGGGGCACACCCTCCTTCTCCTTCCGCAGTGATGGACGCACCCATTTCCTGAAGAGGCCGCAGGATGCGCCCCATGGGTCGTCGGCTGAGGGAGGCGTCCCCGATCAAGCGACTTCGAAAAGGCTGCCCCGCCAGGATGCCGGACAGCAAGCGCATGGTGGTGCCGGAATTTCCGCAGTCGATTTCCCTCTCAGGAGGAGCCAACTGTCCACCGCTCCCCACGATCCGCAGCTGCGTCTCCGAGACTCGTTCCGCGCCGACCCCGCAAGCACGAAAGGCCTCTAGGGTGGCCAGGCAATCCTCGCTCGGGAGAAAGCCCTCGATGAAGGATTCCCCTTGGGCCAAGGCCGCCAACATGACCGCGCGATGCGACATGCTTTTGTCCCCCGGCACCTGCAGGGTCCCGGTGAGCTTGGCCAGGCGGGAGACGTGGAGAGAGACGCTCATGAGGGCTGGGAAAAAAGGGCGGCGCGACGTCCGCGAGCCGCTTCCAGAAAGCTCTCCAACTCAGCGCGGCGATCGCCAGCAATCCACTCTCTCGCCTCTCCCAAGCGTTGCACCAACCCATCCAAGGCCTCGACCGTGGCCGCCCGATTTTCTGTGAGAATCTCAGCCCACATGCCGGCAGGCCCCATGGCTACCCGGGTGGTATCGCGGAAGCCACTTGCCGCCAAAATCCTCGCCAACTCCGGGGCTTCTGCCAGGCTCGATTCCACCAGAGCGGAGGCCACGATGTGGGGCAGATGGCTGATGCGGGCGGCGGCTTCGTCGTGCTCTGCCGCCTCGCTTTTCAGGACCTGGCAACCGACCGTTTCCCAAAACGAAGTCAAAAGGCCTAGCGCCTCAGCCCGCTCCCCTTCGCTTGGGGTGAGGACACAGGTTGCACCTTGGTAAAGCCCCGAAATCGAAGCTGCCATTCCCTGTTTCTCCGACCCACACATGGGGTGGCTCCCGATAAAAGAGACCGGGCTCTTCACGAAAAGGGGGCCCAGGACTCTTTGGACCGGCTCTTTCACACTGCAGATATCGGTCACGACCTCAGGGGGCTGCGGCTGAGTGGCCTGGAGAAGGCGATGGGCTAAGTCAGAAAGAGCACCCAAGGGGGTGGCCAAAACCACGAGGGTCGCGCCCTCCACCACCTTTTGAAAATCGCCTGAAACCACATCCGCCACCTGGAGCGCCTGGGCCGCTTCGAGCGTGTTTTCGCGGCGGGCCCAGAGGCGCACTTCGCCCACTTGCTGGCTCCGTTTGAGGTCCAGCGCCAAGGACCCGCCCATAAAACCGGGACCGAGAATGGCGATAGGACCAAAGGACTGCATAGAGGCGGGTGGCTAGCCCCCGAGGCTCGCGGGGCCGCCAACCATGAATCCCGGCCCGGTCTTTTCAACCGGAAGGTGGAAGAATTCGTGGCTCAGGGCACCTTGAAAAACTGCCCCGGCTTATAGGGGTCCTCCACGAGGTCCCCGGCGCGCAAGCCTCGCACATCGACGTAGCCCTGGTCCTTGCTGTAAGGACTGTAGACCAGGCCATCCTTTCCCGGAACGGGGATACCGAAAGGATATTCCTGCGGCCCGCTCGGTTGGCTCAAGGTAGGAGCGGGGTCGAGGGGAGCACTCGGCTGGGCGAGAGCGTCTGAACCGGGTGGGCGGTAAGGGTCCGCTGGATCGGGCACGCTCGGAGCCACATTGTCGGGGACGGGGCCGGTGTTCCCGTCATAGTAGCCCGTGGGAGGATTGTTCGGATCAGGCTGCTGGGGCTGGGGGCCGTAGGGCGGATAGGGATAGGGGTAACGCGGAGGAGGATCACTGATGGAACAGGCTCCCAAGAGAAGAGTGACCAGAGCGAGTGGACCCGAAAAAAGCGCTTTCATAAAAGAATTCTGGTGGGCGGAAAGACCCTGGCAACTTGGTCCCAGTCGGCAGGTTTGCCAGTGAAATTCGATCCCTTTGTTAGACGAACCTCTTACGGGCAAAGCGAAGGGTCCCCGCTTCTTCGTCTGCTTTGCCGCACTTTCCCTTCCCTCTCAATCGTCCCGCCGCCCTTCCGCCTCCACTTTGCGAAATTGGCCGCCGGTGCGACGGGCGATTCCCCGCAGCATCCGCTCTTCCTCCCGTTTGTCCGCCCCCGTGAGGTAGTAGATGGTGTGAATCTTGGGAATGGGTCGCTCCGCCCGCTTGGCTTCGTCGAGAATGCGGTAGAGCCGATCGGCCTCGATCGTCTGAAACCCTCCTCCCGGGAGGGACTCGGTGGCGTTCCCATCGCTCAGCATGAAGGCGACCGCTGGTTGCAGCTCGAGCAGCTTTTCGAGGGCGTAATCATGGCGCGTGCCACCGAGGCGCCCTCCCATCGGTCCGGCTTTCCCGGAGTCCACTTCTTCTTGGATGTGGGCGGCCGCGGCTTCCTTATTTTGGTCGGTGGCTGGGACCAGGGTTTCCTGCCAAGAGCGGGCACTCCCGCTCCAGCGGATGATGCCAAAGGAACTCGTGATGCTAAGACCCTGGACCAGCTTGATGGCTTCATCGCGGACCTTTTGAAAAGACTGTTCCTTTCCTCTCCGGACGAGACGGCCGGTGGAGTAGTCGAGGTCGCCGGTGCGACCAAACATGGAGGAGGAAATGTCGATCATGATGACGACACTCCCGCCCTCGTCCTCGATTCCGAAAAAGCCCAAACTCTCGATCTGAGGGCGTTCCGGTCCGCCTCCTCCCTGTGCCGAGCCGGACCCCAAGCCCGTGCCGCCTACCAGACTGGTCACCTGCTCGGAGATCAATTCGTTGGGGTCGAGCGGGAGCATTTGATCGAGGTCCACCTCTGGCATGTCAGGCAGGGCGAAGTCCCGCGGTTGCGCATTGAGAAGCCGCTTTTGAAAGACCGGCTTGGGCGCCATGGCTTGGTGGCGTGCCAGATTCATTCGATGTTCCTTGGTCTGCGGCGGGATGCGCACCTCCCGCGGGACCACTTGGAAAGTGGCTTCCGGCTGCTCGTAATAGCGTTGCAAAATCCAGAGGCCAAACAAGGCCAGGGCCACCAGGTGGACCACGATGCTGCCCACAATGACCGCGAAGATGAGCCCTCGCCTTCGGCTTTTCTGAGCTGACTTCGCTTTTTGGCTCTCCCTTTCGACGGCGGGGCTTTCGATCGCGATCATTTAGAGAATCCCTCCTGTTCCTTTCGGAGCGTCCGTGAAGGTCACGCCCTCGATTCCAGCCGTGGCACAGGCGTCGAGCACGTCCACGATCCGCTGGTGAGCGGCTTCGTCCTCGGGCTGGACCGTCACGAGCGCTTCCATCAAATTGTTGTCGGCCGACTTTTTGAACCGGACCAAAAAACTGGTCAGTTCCGAGAGAGACATGGCAAGCTCATTGACCACGAGCGAGCCATCTGCCTGGATTTGAATCGTCTGGTTCTCGGGCAGATCGACGGCCGCCTCAGCCGAGAGCGCCCCGGGCAGGGCCAGGGTCAAATCCGCCTCCGGTTTGACCGGCTTGGAGGTGACCATGAAAAACACGAGCAAGAGAAAGACCATGTCGATCATGGGGCCCATCTGCATTTCCACCGCTTCGTGCGGGCGCTGGCGTCGGCGAATCATGGACTCTGGAGCGTGGCATAAATCGCCTCCGCCACTCCGGCTTCGCTCGCGATTTTGTTGAGGACCTTGGTGTGCTGGTAAATCGATTCCCGATCGGCCCGGAGATAGACCCGGAGGTCCGGATCTCGCTGGACTTCGGCTTCCAAACGCCTTTTCAAAGCGGCCTCCGAGATTTCGGCCGTCCCCAAGAGAAAGGCCCCGTCGGCATTCACGTTGATGACGAAACGACCGGTGCGTTCGACGGGCTCCACCGCACTGGGGGCCTCCGCCAAGCGGATCTCTTGGTTGGTGTCCTCATCCGTCAGACGCGCCGTCACCATGAAAAAGATGAGCAGAAGAAAGGTCATATCAATCATCGGCGTGAGCTGGAAGCTCACGGGACTCTCCCTTTTTTTGGGCTTGCGACGGGACATGCTCGCTTAGTCGGAATCGCTCAATTGGACATCGCCCGAAAGCACATCGATCAGGAAGGTCGCATTGCGTTGGATGGTCGCCATGATGCCCATGACCCGATTTCGGAAAAAGAAGTAAAAGAACATGGCTGGGATGCCCACCACCAAGCCGCCGGCCGTGGTCGACATGGCGGTGCCGATCCCGCCCGCCAAGTCCTGGGGACGGGTGTTCCCGGCATTCAACTGATCGAAGCTCTCAATCATGCCCCAGACCGTGCCCAAAAGACCGATCATAGGAGCGATGGTGGCGAAGACGTTGAGGTAATTGACCCAAACCATCAGTCGGGTTTCTTCCTCATCGAGGGTTTCGCCCGCCGCCTGTTCCATGGAGGCTTTGTTGGCCAGGTCTCGTTCAAAATTGACCTTCACAATAGAGGCCTTGACCACATTGGTGAAGGCATTCGGATTCTTTTGACAAAGGTCATAGGCCTCGTTCACCTCCCGCTTCTGCATCAAGCGAGTGAAGGCGTCCTGGAGCCCTTTGGGCATCATACGAGCGCTGTTGATGCGGACAAAGCAGTAGACGACCACCGCAATGGTCCCGACCGAACAGGCGAAGAGCACGTGCATCATGACCCCGCCCTCGGTGTAGACATCCAAAAGAGATTTGCTGCCCACTTCCTGGGGCGAGTCGTCGGCAGAGGGCGGCTCCTCTTGCGCGTGCAAGGGCCAGGCCCAAAGCCCGCTGGCGACGAGGAAAAGGAGAACGAGGATTTGCTTGGTTCGCTTCATGGTGTGTCGGTTGGAAAGGCTTCGAGAAAGGACCCTGCTTCTACCGCGGCCAGGGAATCGGGATAAAATTGGAGGAGATCTTCCGCGCATTGCCGGGCCAGCTCCCTCTCCCCCGCATGCTGGTAAACCCGCAGCGCGCCCAACAGCCCGGCCGAGGCGCCCTCGCGGAAGTCGCCGTGCAGAAGATACCCTTGGAGGTAGAGATCGAGCGTGCGGTGGTAGAGCTCCTGGCGCTGGGGCCGCACCCGATCATCCAAGTCCCAACGAGGATTTTCCTCCACCAGCTCGCGCAGTTGGGAAAAAGCCAGGTCGGCCAGCACTTGCTGCGCCATCACGAGCAGCTCTGGATTGCCACCGGGAGACTCCTCATAGATTTGCCGCGCTTCGGCCAGCACCGCCTCGTCTTGGCCTTGAGCGAGCATCACTTCAAAGCGACCCCGCCGGGCCTCGAGTCGACGGGATTCCTTCCAGTCGAGCGTCTCAATCGCCTGGAAGACATCGAGGGCCTCCTCCAATTGGAACTCCGTTTCGTGATGAAGGAGCAGCAAGCGAGCATAGACGAGCCCCACGGTGCCCTGATCCGAAATGGACTCCATCAAAAGGCGGTGCCGGTCCGTCCAGATTCGCTTGAGGGTCTCCAAGTCCTCGCGATCCGCCGTTTTCAAGAGATTTTGCAGCTCCTCGCTTTCATAGAAGTCGATGAAGTCGATCTCGCTTCGCGGAATGGCCCGGGTTTGCGAGCTGTAACCCCGCCCACTGGCATTCAAAATCCGGACCTCCACCCGATCCTCTAAAAGTCGCACCAAGCGACAGCGGAGCGGCGGCTGGCCCTCCTCCCGGTAGTGAACGATATCGACTGCCAGAGAATCCTGCGCCGCCACCGACCAAGGGACCCCAACCAGCCCTAGCAGAAAGAGTCCCCACTTACCCATCTTCGGTCAGTGCGTTGAGAGTTTGGAGACGTTCCCGCGCCGCCTCGGTCTGAGCTTGCGAGGCCAGCTCTGGGCGATTGACCATTTCCCGAAGCACCTCCCGGGCTTCCGTGGCCCGGCTCAGCTGGTTCTCCAAAAGATCCGCCCGGCGCCAGTAAGCCTCCGCCACCAAGTCGAGGTGGCGCCCAAAGGCCAGGTAGACCCGCTCATAGCTGGCGGCCGCTTCCAAAAGTCGCCCATCCTGCTGCCGGAGATCGCCCAAGAGCAAAAGACTCTCGGCCCGACCGCGCACGCTGGTCCCCGTCTCCTCCAAAAGTCCAGACAAGAGCGCTTCGGCCTGGGGGCTCTCTCCCTCCTCGCGATGCAAGGCCGCCAACTGGAGCGTAGCCTCTTCTCTGAGCGTTGGGTCAAAGGCCCGCTCCCGCGCCTCCACCAGAAATTGCATGGCCTGTCGAGGCTCCCGGCGAGCGATCGCCAGCTGAGCCAAGCCCGCGTAGGCGCCCGCCACTTGTAGGGAATTGGGGTGCCAGCGCCGGAGCCCGGTGTAGAGCGTTTCCGCCACCTCCCACTCGCCGGCTGCCACTGCTGCTTCGGCGCAGTCGGCCAGAATCCTGGGGTTGTGGTCCATGACTTCGACCCCTTGGGCCGCTCGCAGAAAAGCCGCTTGGCTTCGCTCCGGCCGGGTTCCAGCCAAAGCGTGCCCGAGGGCCCAATGGCAGCGCAACTGGAGGGTCGTTTGATCGCTTTCCTCGGCCAGCGCCTCCAGCTGGCGCACCCAGCTCTCTGGCTCTTCGGAATAGTATTTGGCCAAGGCCAAGAACACCTCTTCGATCGCATGATGGCTGGCCTGGCCACCATAATCGCGGATGGCTTCCCAGTAGGTGGCCCGCGCGCCCTCGCTATCCCCCCGCTTGGCCTGGGCCCAGCCCAGCCAGTGAAGCGCCTCGGTCACGCGGAGACTCTCGGCATGATTCTGGACAAACTCTTGGTAGTGCCCTTCGAACCGGGTCAGCTCGCCCAAGGCCTTAAGCGCTTTGCCCGTTTTGAACCACCCCTCCTCAAACCAGGTCGTCTCCTCGCTCGGAATGGTAGCGTAAACCTCGATCCCTTCTTCTATTTGCCCAAGCGCCAAAAAAGAATCGCCCAGGAGAACCTTGGCTTCACTGGCCAAGCCGCTCTTCCCATTCCGTTGCAGCCAACTTTCCAGCTCTTCAATGGCCGCTTCGTAGTCCGCCAGAGAGAAGGTGCAGTAAGCCATGCGAAATTCCGCCGCCACTTGGGAAGTTCCCGCCATCTCCCCCGCCGCCACCTTCCCGAGGTAGTCGCTCAATGCTTGGCGGCAAGCCAGATAGTCCTCCGCAAAGAACCACGCCATGCCCGTCCAGTAACTGGCATCCTCCGCCATGGGGTCTTGCGGATAGGTTTCCAGCAGGGAGGCAAATTGCTCAACCGCTTCCTGATAGTGCTCCTCCATCAGAGCCATGTAGCCCGCCATGAAGGCGGCTCGGGGAGCCACTTCCGCCTCCGGAAAGTCTGCCACCACGCTCAGGAAGCTTGACTTGGCGCGGGCGTAGTCGCGCAAATCCTCGTGAGCCAAGCCCTCCAAGTAGGCCACTTGGGCCAGGCTGGGAGCCTCTTCGCCTTGGAATTTCCGCCGGTAGGTCTCCCCGGCCGTCAAGCAGTCGCTCGCGCGACCCGTCTGGAGCCACAATTCCATGAGCGAGACAATGACCGACTCGGTCAGAGGACTGGCCTCCAATCGCTCGAGAATTTCCCGCATGAGAAGAGCTGCTTGCATGGAGCGACCCAGGTCATAGTAGCACTTCGCGAGGCGGAGTTGGAGGGCCGCGTCGAACTCGAGGTGGTCTCGGACTTGGGCCAATTCCCGCTCGACCTTGCTGCGCATGCGCTCGAGTTGCAGCCACTCGCCTTGGCGCCCCTCCCGTTCGGCGAGCGCCTCCACTTGTTTCTCGAGAACCGCCAAGCGCTCTTCCTGAAAGTAAATCAGCCGTTCGCGCTTCCAGACTTGGCGGAGCACCAAGAGGGCTTGGCCCGGTTGGTCCAATTTCATCCAGCGACTGCCCAGCTGCAAGAGCAGGGAATGAAAGCTGACCAACTGGGCAATCTCCTCCTCCGCCACTTGGGTCTCTGCCACCAACTGGGTGGCCCGCTCCAGGTCGTTGGCCTGCAGCAGCGCTGTCAGCTGGAGAACGAGGGCCCGCCCGGCCGACTCGGGATCGACCTCACGAATTCGCTCACGGAATTTCCCCAGGAACTCGGCTCCCTTCTCCGGTTCTCCGTCCAGGAGAAAGGTGGTCCCCGCCATCAGAAGCGCTTCCCGACGCCGGGCCGGGTCATAGCCAGGGGTTTGAAAGAAGTCGTAAAAAACCTCCCGCGCCTGCGGCCACTCCTGTCGCTGAAGAAGAGCCGTGCCATAAAAGAAAAGCAGAATCTCTTTCTGCTGCGGGTTGACCTCGGCCAGGTCCAAGGCGGCCTCCATCTCCGGCAGCCCCTCCTCAAAGAGCCCCTGGAAGCCATAGGACAAGGCCACAAGGGGACGGAGCGATTCCAAAACGGGTTGGGCTTGGGCGCTGTTCCCGAAGTTCTCCCGCATCTGCTCCACCAAGGCGATGACTTGCGAGTAGTCCCCGCCATCAAAGGCCTGCCCAATGGCTTGGTAGAGGGTGGTGAAGTCGAGCGGGGCCGGCGCGGCCTCGCCCTCCTGGGCGCGACTGCCGGCCAGGGCGCAGGCGGTGACGACCAAAAGGGCAACAACTCGTTTCATGTCCCTTGCTCAAGCAAGAAAGCGACCGGAACGTCGCCTCGATGTAGGAAATCGCTTGGGAGCCCTCCGAGGACAACCGGCTTTTTGTTACTTTCCTGAAAAGATGGAGACCGAGCGAGAGACCAGCTACCGCCACCTCAAAAAGCGCATCGGCGGCTTTCTTCAAGGCCAGCGAGAAGAATCCCTCGAGGAGCTTCTCCGGGCAGCCTTTGTTTTTCAGTTCACCTGGAATCGCCCCTACCAGAACTTTTGCCGGGCGCGGGGCGTCCCGGACCCCGCGGCCATCCACCAGCTCGCCGAGATCCCCGCCGTTCCCACCGAGGCCTTCAAGCTGCCCGATTTCCCTCTCCGATGCTTCCCGGAGAAGGCCTGTCCGATCGTCTTCCGCACCAGCGGCACCACGCAGGAAGAGCGGGGCCAACACTGGTTTCCCGACACCGAGCTGTATGCCCTCTCCATCCGCCAAGGATGGGAAACCTTGGTCGGGCTCGACCTGCCGGTGGCCTGCCTTTGCCCTGCCCCGAGCCAGGCGGCCGACTCCTCGCTCTCCCACATGATGGGGCAGTTGGCCGCGGCCGATGCCTTTTTTCTCGATCCAGAGCGAGGGTTTGATCGGGCGGGACTGGTGGAGGCCAGCCAAGGCCCTCTTCTCCTCATGAGCACCGCGATCGGCTTCCTGCGGTTCTGCCAAGAAGAAGGCCGCTTGCCCCTGCCCCCTGGCAGCGTCCTGCTGGAAACCGGGGGCTACAAGGGCCTGCGCGAAACCCTCTCCAAAGAAGCGCTCTACCAACGGCTGAGCGACCATTTTGAGGTCTCTTCGGACGACATCCTGAATGAATACAGCATGACCGAACTCAGCTCCCAATTCTATAGCCGAGGGCTGGGGCGGGTTCACTTCGGTCCCGCTTGGGTTCGGGCGGAAGTGATTGATCCTGCGACCGGGCAGGCGGTCGCAGCAGGCGAAGGCGGCCTCTTGCGGATTTTCGACCTCGCCAATCTCGCGAGCGTGTCCGCGATTCAAACCCAGGATTTGGCCATCCGAGGAGAACGGGAAGACGAATTTTTTCTCATCGGACGCGATCCCCAGGCGCTCCCGCGGGGCTGCTCCCGAGGGGCCGACGCGCTCTGGGCACGTCCTTGACGCTCTTCCCAAAAAGCACTTGTCACTCAGGCCCAGAACGTCTATAAGACGGGCCCGGTTCGTGGAGCGATCTTGCTCTACTGGCAGGAATGGCTCGATAGCTCAGTTGGTAGAGCAGAGGATTGAAAATCCTTGTGTCGGCGGTTCGATTCCGTCTCGAGCCACCATTTCCGCCTCCCCTACGCTCCTTGTCGATCATGGCCGCCACGCTCGAAACTCGTTGGCTGGGCCGCATGGACTACGCTGAAGCCCTCGCCCTCCAAGAATCGCTGGTGGAAGAACGCCGGGCCGGCCACATTGGCGACACCCTCCTTCTGCTGGAACACGAGCCCGTCTACACCATTGGTCGCACCCGAGACAAATCCAGCCTCCTCCAGGCGGCGCTTCTCCCCCACCCGGTGGTGGAAATCAGCCGCGGCGGCCAGGCCACCTACCATGGCCCTGGACAACTCGTGGGCTACCCCCTCCTCGACCTGACGGAGCGGGGACGCGATCTCCATGCGCATCTCCGGCTCTTGGAAGAACTCCTCATCCGGTGCAGCCAAAAGCTCGGCGCCCAGGCTTCCAGCCGGGAGGGACTGACTGGCGTCTGGGTAGAAGACCGCAAGCTAGCCAGCATCGGCGTGGGCGTCCGCAAATGGATCAGCTTGCACGGTTTCGCCATCAATGTGGAAGCCCAAAGCTTGGAAGGCTTTCGTCACATCACTCCCTGCGGCCTGTCAGAGGTGGTCATGAGCCACCTGAGCGCCGAAGTCGGTCGCCCCATCTCGACCCAGTCCTTTGCCGAACTGGTAGCCCAAGAGTTTCAAAAGCGCCTAGCTGACGGTGGCCAATGAGAGGGCTTTCATCCGGCGGCAGACTTCTTCCACGTTCTCGCGGCTATTGAAAGCCGAGATCCGGAAGTAGCCTTCTCCAGCCGCGCCGAAGCCGGCCCCGGGAGTGATGACGACCTGAGCTTCCTGCAACATGCGGTCAAACATTTCCCAACTGCCCACTCCTTCCGGACACTGGACCCAGACATAGGGAGCGTTCAGGCCGCCGAAGACCCGCAATTCCAATTCTTGGCAGACCTCGCGCAGGAGCGCGGCATTGCCCATGTAGTGGTCCACCAAGGCCGTCACCTCGGCTTGCCCGGCCTCGCTGAAGAGGGCTTCGGCCCCCCGTTGCACGGGGTAGCTGGCGCCATTGAACTTGGTGCTCATGCGGCGATTCCAAAGCGGGTGCAAGGGCAAGGCCTCGCCCGCCCGGGTATAGGCCAGGAGGCCTTTTGGCACCACGGTGTAGGCGCAGCGCACTCCAGTAAAGCCACCGTTCTTGGAGAAGGAACGGAACTCGATGGCGCAGTCGCGCGCTCCCTCGATTTCATAGATCGAACGAGGGACGCTCTCCTCTTGGATGAAGGCCTCGTAGGCGGCGTCGTAAAGGAGAATGGCTTGGTGGGCCTTGGCGTAGGCCACCCAGGCGGCCAACTGCTCTCGGGTGGCGGTGGCCCCGGTCGGGTTGTTCGGGTAGCAGAGGTAGATGAGATCCACTGGCTCCTCTGGGATGGCGGGCACGAAGCCGTTTTCCGCATGGCAAGGGAGGTAGACCAGGCCTTGGTAGGCTCCGCTCTCGTCGGCGGGGCCGGTGTTGCCGATCATGACGTTGGTGTCCACATACACCGGGTAGACCGGGTCGGTGATGGCGATTCGATTGCCGGGGCCGAAGATGTCCAGAATGTTCCCGCTATCGCACTTGGACCCATCGGAGACGAAAATCTCGTCGGCCGCCACCTCCACGCCCCGCGCTTGGTAGGCCTTCTCCGCAATGGCTTCCCGGAGAAAGGCGTAGCCTTGCTCGGGTCCATAGCCTCGGAACTGTTCGCGAGTGCCTAACTCATCGACGGCCGCCTTCATGGCATCGCGAGCGGCTTGGGGGACGGGCTCGGTCACGTCTCCGATGCCACAACGAATGAGGCGCGAGGCCACCTCGGGTTGCGCTTGGCTGAAAGCGCTGACCCGACGCCCGATCTCTGGAAAGAGGTAACCGGCTTTGAGCTTGAGGAAATGTTCGTTGAGGTAGGCCATAGTGGAAAGAAATTACGAGCGCCTTTCCTAGAATGGCATCCTCACCCGGTCAAGACCCCTCGCCGCCCACGTTCCACCGGCTACTGATGCGATCCAGCTCCTTGAGGACCTTGTCGACGTTGAGCACATTGTCGAGAATGACCGGCTTGTCCTCATTCGGGAAGCTAAAGACCAAGCGGCCTGCTCGGACGAAAGGCAGCCAATACTCCAGCACATCGGTGATCTCCTTGGTGTAGTGCATCCGGAAGGTGGAGTAGCGCTTGTGATCCTCCATCACCCCGCCGACCGCGATCAACTCGTTCGACTCGATGCGGACGTAGTTGAAGCGAGCCACCAAGGCCGAGACCCCCAGCAAAAGGAGCCACACCACAAAGATGGCGAGGTAGAACTGGGGATTGGCCACCGGAGCAATCCTGTCGAGAAAGGGCAGGAAGCCAGCCAGAAAGCCGGTATTCATATCCACGATGTAGACCACCAAGGCCGCGATCAAAATGCAGGCCAAGACAATGAGCGCCCACCGCACCTCGAAATCGACCGCAATGACAAAGAGTGAGAAGGTCAGGACTGCCAAAAAGATCAAGGCCAGGACCCGGTCAATGCGGTAGCCTTGGGCCAATTTTTTCTTCTGCTCGTCGGGGATATCCAGCTGGCTGCGGATGTCCTCCACTTGGACCTTGGCAGCCGAGACGCCCTCCTTTTCGGAGATGAGGTCATTGATGACGGGGGTCGCTCCCAAAAAGTGACTCACGATCGCAAAGAGGAGCGCCAAAATCGCCATCGGATAGAGCACCGGCGTCTTGGGCCAGATGCGGATGAAAAGACGATCAGGCAGCTTCTTGTCAGAAGCAGTGGCGGTCACAGGCTGGGGGACTTCGTCGGTATTGCTCATTGCTTCAGAAAAGTTAGCCGAAGTCTACCGGACGCTGGCCCGCTTTCACAAGTGGGAAATTTGCCGGAGTTTTCCAAAGGTCTGCGGTGGGATGACCTCAAAAACAGCTGGTCCAGCGGAACATTTCGTGCTGCCTTACCGAGCGCTCAACCGAAAACGGCCCTCTCTCACTCACTCGAACCCACCGTTTGCTCATGAATCTTCCCGAAAATTTTTGGATCTGGGTCTCCGTCATTGCCTACCTATTCTTTGGCTTTCTCTTGACCCGCTGGGTCTACCGAAAGGAGGAAGAAGCTCTCGGGGCCGATCCCTTTGTGCGTCTGAGCTTTGTCTTGGCCATGATTCTTTTCATCCTGCCCTTTTGGCCCCTCGCGGTCCTCAACCACATCGCGCACTTCGAGTTCGATCAGGACGATGAGGACGACGACGAAGGGCCGGCTCTCGCTGAGGGTTCGGAAATCCCCCCGCCTCCAGTCGACGATCTGGAACCGCCCGTCGATGAATCCACGCCTCCCGTGGTGGAACCGACCGAGGAAATCAAAGACGGGGCCGGGGGCGCTCCCGCGGCGGCCACCCTGGCCGCCGCGAGCGCCTTCTTCGCGCAGCAAAAGGAAGCCGCCGCCCAAGAGGCCCAAGAGGCAGCTCCTGAAACCGCCCCCGAAGCCGAGGCCGAAGTCCCCTCCCCTTCGCCCGAGGTCATGGCAGCGGCGGAATCTCTAGCAGAGAAAGACGCGACCGAAGAGCCCACAACCGATGAAGACGGCAACCCCTTCCTCCGCTTGCCGGAAGACGAAGGGAAAGAGGTTTCCCTCCCTCCCGTGAGCCCCCAGCAGCCCGCGGCGGAGACCAAACCAGCTCCCGAAGAAAGCCAGGAAGAGCCCGCGAACGAGCCGGTGAGCGAGGAAACCCCTGCCGAGCCCGTCGCCGAAACGCCCGAGCCCGAGGCTCCCACAGCGCCAGAAACTCCCCCCCCTCCTGCCCCTCCGGTCATCCCGAGCCGGCCAGCCATCCCCAAGCCAGCGGCCCCCGCTCTCAAGCCCTTGGGCGGACTTCCGAAGAGCACTGGATTCATGGGCAAGAAGCTTCCCAAGCAAAATCCCCTTTTGTCCAATGACGTCGAGGACGAGACCGAGGCCAAGCCCGGCTTGACCCCGCTGGCCGACCAACTGAAAAACCGGCCGCAGGACAGCTGATTTGATGGCTCTTAGGCCGACTGTCTAAAACTTTAGGCCGAGGCCGATCGTGAAGAGATCGACTTCATCGCTCAGCAAGTCGGTTTGCCCCCGTCGGTAGCCGACCTCGAGAGTGAGCTGCTCGAAGTCGTTCAGTGCCATGGAGGCATTCACCTCCAGCAGTTCAGCGAACTCTGGCTCGCCGGCAAAGCCATAGAGGTATTGGTAGCTGGCCGTGGCCTTGGTCCGCTCAATCCACGACCACCAAAGCGGCAAGTCGGTCACCCATTCCTCGGATGGGACCAACTCCAGACTGATTTTCGGTCCGATGCGACCAAAAAACTCATTGTCCTCCAGCTCGAAATCCCCCGCCTCAAAGGCCTTGCCGGTCGAGATCCGACCAATGAATCGCGCCCGGTAGTCCAGGGAACGGGAAAGAAAGGGCAAGGGCGCAAACTCTCCGATCCCCCAAGCTCTCTTGGTGGGCTCCCACTCCAATTCCAGCGTGGGAACCTGGCCCTCGAGGTTCAAGTCCGTGGCGTAGCCGAGGCTGGCCCGCAGCAGTTGGTAGCGGATGGGGAGCGGTCCGCCGATAAGCTCGATTTCCTGCCCGAAGCGAAAGATGACCGACTCGACATCATCCTCAGGGCTCGATTCATCACTCACGATGTCGAAGGAGACGGACCACTGGTCCGCTCGGCGAGTCAGGGTCCAGGGGTCCGACCGCTCGGCTTCGGCCAATTCGTGGACTCGATGAAAAATGAGCGCCCCTTTGGCCACCAAATTGGAGTCCTCACTCTCCCCGTTCTGGGAGTAGGCCAAGCTGGCCGCCTGGGCCTTCTTCAAACCCGCCGGTGTCCCATCGAAGGAGTCGAGCAGAGAAATCTGATTGATCGATCGCCGGAGCGCCACTTCGCCCAGAGGCTGATAACGGGAAGGAGAACCCTCCGCTGGTTCAGGGATCGCTTTGGGGCCGACTGGCAACCCCTGGCTGGCCGCGATTTGCTGGACCTTGGCCGCGGCCTTGGTTTCGGCACGTTTCTGAAGCGCCGCCAGCTCAGAGACATCCAGCTGCCCATTGAAATTGGCATCGTGGAGTCGGTGCACCTCGCTGGCCTCGTGAAGGGCGTAGACCTCCGCCTCCCGGCCGGCATCGAGCTGTCCGTTGCCATTTAAGTCGTAGTCGGCCAGCTCCAAGGCGAAGCTGGCCGAGGCTCCACCCCAAAGGGTCCAGGCGCTGAGTGAAAACCATCTCATCAGGTTGCCTGGGCAAACGAGCACAGCTTGGCCAGGTTCCGAGAGCGGATTTGGCTTTCTGAAGCTTTTTTCATGGGGCCCACTTGGTCAGCGATAGTGGCGTTCGGTCGTTTGGAAGGCATTGGGCACGTGCTGGATCTCGGGCGCCTGGCCGGGAGGCGCCAGGACTTCCACCACATCGAATCGATAAAAAACATCCGGATAGTGCAAATGACGGAGCCATTCCATGGCCCCGCGGATGAGAAGGCGTCGCTTCTCTTCGTCGATGGCCTCGATGGGACGGCCGTGGAAGTCAGACCGACGCGTCTTGACCTCCACAAAGACCAGCACCTTCCCCTCTCGGCAAACCAAGTCCAGCTCGCCGCCGTGACGCGCCCGAAAATTCCTTCGCAAGACCTTCAAACCCGACTCAGCCAAAAACCGGGCCGCCAAGCGTTCTCCCCAGCGCCCCAGCTCAGCCGGGGTGCACTCGGCGGGAGCGGCTTGCGTGAGCGACGGGGGCAAACGTCTGGCGATGGAGCGGACAGGGGCCCAATCGACGAAGCGCTTCCAAATGCTCGGCAGTCCCATATCCCTTGTGCTTGGCAAAGCCATAGCCGGGAAATCGTTTGTCTGCATCCACCATCACTCGATCTCTGGAAACCTTCGCGATGACGCTGGCGGCCGCGATGGACAAGGAGAGGGAATCTCCCTTGACCACGCCGCGATGGGCCAAGGGAAAACCCTGAAGCGCCCTCCCATCGATGAGGGCGAAGTCGGCCGCCGGCACCAGCCCCTCGACCGCGCGTCGCATGGCTTGGGTGGTCGCTTGGAAAATATTCAGCTCATCAATCTCCTCCGGAGAAGTCGAGGCCACCCCCCAAGCCACTCCGGGCGCCTCCATCAGCTCGAAGTAGAGCGCTTCCCGCACCTTCTCGCTCAGCTTTTTGGAGTCATCCAGTCGTGGGCAAAGAAAGTCGGGAGGCAAAACGACCGCCGCCGCGATGACGGGCCCGGCCAGAGGTCCCCGACCCGCTTCATCGATCCCGGCCACCCGCTCGGCCCCACCTGCGAGGGCCTCCTGCTCCAGAGTCAAATCAGGCATGGGTCAGGCAGCCAGCTAGAGAAACTTGTCCGTAACGGCTCCGTTCGAGGCGCTCGCTGCCAGTTTGGCGAACTTGGCCAAGACCCCTCGTTCCACGGGCGGCGGCGGTTGCACCCAGTTGGCTTTGCGGTCGGCCAGTTCCGCCTCGCTCAATTTCACGCTCAGCTCCCGCTTTTCGGCATCGATCGTGATTTCATCCCCATCCTGCAAAAGCCCGATCGGCCCGCCCGTCCAAGCCTCAGGCGTAATGTGGCCCACTACGAAGCCGTGGCTCCCCCCTGAAAATCGCCCATCCGTGATAAGCGCCACTTCCTTGCCCAGGCCCTTGCCCATGACCGCCGAAGTGGGGCTGAGCATTTCTCGCATGCCCGGCCCGCCCTTGGGCCCTTCCGTCCGGATGACGATGACATCCCCCTTCACGATTTGATCGTTCAGGATGGCGTCGAGCGCCCCTTCCTCGCTTTCGAAGACCTTGGCCTGGCCCGTGAAGGACAAGCCCTCTTTGCCGCTGATTTTGGCGACCGACCCCTCGGGAGCGAGGTTGCCATAAAGGATCACGAGGTGGCCGTCCTTCTTGATGGGTTGGTCAAAACCGCGGATGATGGTCTGGTCAGCAGGATACTCCAGTGGGCTCTTCTCCAGATTCTCGCGCAGCGTCCGACCCGTGACCGTGAGGCAGTCGCCGTGCAACATGCCTTCGGCCAAGAGCATTTTGAAAAGGGGGATGGTTCCGCCGATGGCGACCAAGTCGCTCATGAAATACTTCCCGCTCGGCTTGAGGTCGCCCAGAACAGGAGTCTTGGCCCCGATGCGGGTGAAATCGTCCAGGGAAAGCTCGATCCCCGCGGTATGGGCAATGGCCAAAAGATGAAGCACGGCATTGGTGGAGCCGCCGGTGGCCGTGACCATGGTGATGGCATTCTCAAAGGACTCCTTGGAGAGAATATCGCTCGGGCGTATGCCGAGTCGGATGAGATTGAGCACGGCCGCACCCGCGTCGAAACAATCGCGCAACTTGTCGTGGGAGACTGCATTCTGGGCCGAGCTGTTGGGTAGGCTCAGGCCGAGCGCCTCGATGGCGCAAGCCATGGTGTTGGCGGTGTACATGCCGCCACAAGACCCCGCGCCGGGGATGGAACACTCCTCAATCGCTTGCAGCTCCGCGTCATCGATCAAGCCATTGGCGTGCTGGCCGACGGCTTCGAAGGTCGAGACGATGTCCACGTCCTTCCCCCGATGCTTCCCCGTGAGAATGGTGCCCCCGTAGACAAAGACGCTGGGCCGATCCAGCCGCGCCATGGCCATGGCACAGCCCGGCATATTTTTGTCGCAACCGCCAATGGCCACAAACCCATCCATGAGTTCACAGCCGATGACCGTCTCGATGGAGTCGGCAATGACCTCCCTTGAGACCAGCGAGTAGCGCATGCCATCAGTCCCCATGGAGATGCCGTCTGAGATGGTGATGGTATTGAATTGCACCGCCTTGCCCCCGGCCGCGTTCACGCCCTTGGCCGATTCGGCGGCCAACTTGTTGAGGTGGACATTGCAGGGCGTGACCTCGGCCCAGGTGGACGCCACCCCCACCTTGTTTTTCTTGAAGTCCTCCCGCTGGAAGCCGACGGCATGGAGCATGGCGCGGCTGGCAGCCCGCTCGACAGGATCGACCAACTTGGACGAGTAAAACCGATCGAGGGAAGGGCGAGATTCGAGATCCTGAGACATAGCGGGCCGCAATTCTGGCTGTTCGAGATACGCTCGTCAACCCGGGAGAATGTGGCGGGAAAGGACTTTGACAGTCTCCCAATTTCCCGTTCTTTTCCACCCGCTTCTTCCCCTCAGCACCGACCCATCATGGACAAAAAAACGGTTCTCGTAGCCGATCCCATTTCGCCCGTAGGCATCGACAATCTCTTGGCGGATCCCGACCTCGAAGTGGACGTCCGCATCGGGATCTCTCCCGAGGATCTCCTAGCGGACGCCGCCCAGTATGACGGCATCATCGTCCGGAGTCAGACCAAGATCACGGCCGAGGTCCTGGAGAAGGCCAAGCGACTCCAGGCCGTGGGCCGAGCGGGGGTCGGAGTCGACAACATCGACATCGCGGCCGCCTCTGACCGGGGCGTCGTCGTCATGAACACGCCTTCGGGCAACACCATCTCCACCGCCGAGCACGCCTTCACCCTCATGATGTCGCTGGCTCGCCGCATCCCCCAAGCCCACGCCTCCATCGTGGAGGGCCGTTGGGAGCGAAAGAAGTTCCAAGGGGTCGAGCTTTATGACAAAACCCTGGCCATCCTCGGGATGGGCCGGATCGGGACCGAGTTTGCCCGCCGAGCCATGGCCTTCGGTATGCGCGTGGTGGCCTACGATCCCTACCTCTCCGCCAACCGGGCGCGTCTTCTGCGCGTCGAATTGTCCAACACCGTGGAAGAAGCCATCCGGGAAGCCGATTTCATCACCATGCACATGCCCATGACGGCTGAGACCCAGCACATGCTCAACGCCGAGCGAATCAAGCTGCTCAAGCCGGATTGTCGCATCGTGAACTGCGCCCGGGGCGGCTTGATCGATGAACAGGCGCTTCTGGAAGCCCTGCGAGAGGAGCGGATCGGAGGCGTGGCCTTGGACGTCTTCGAGGTGGAGCCCCCGGCCGCGGACTACGAACTTCTTCAGTTCCCGAACGTCGTTTTCACCCCTCACCTCGGGGCCTCGACCGATGAAGCTCAGGAAAACGTCGGGATCGAAATCGCCCAGACCATCGCCTCCTACCTCAAGGACGGCACCGTGGTGAACTCGGTCAATATGCCGAGCATCGACGAGAAGACGCTCGGCGAAATCGGCCCCTACCTCAAACTCGCCGAATCCCTGGGCCGCCTGCTCTCGCAAACCGCCCCCAGCCACGCGGAGAAATTGACCATTACCTACGCCGGCAAAGTCAGCGAACTCGAGACCTCGCTCATCTCCCGCGCGGCTCTCTCGGGCTTCCTCCAAAAGACCTTTGGCAAGACAGGCGTGAACTACATCAACGTGCCCGGCCTCGCCAAAAACCTGGGCTTGGAAGTCGCAGAATCCACCGCCACCAACTCCTCCGAATACACCGAAGTCATCAGCCTGCGGGTCAAAGGGGAATCACTCACGCGCGAAGTGGTCGGGACGCTCTTCGCCGGGGTGCCCCGGATTGTGCGCCTGGATGGGATTCCCGTGGAGGTCAAGGCCGAGGGCCACCTCCTCATGCTCCGCAATACCGACACGCCAGGCATGATCGCCACCATCGGCCGGATCCTGGGCGATCATCAGATCAATATCGCGCACATGTTCCTCAGTCGCGAAACTGCCGGAGGCCAGGCCCTCACCGTTCTCAGCCTGGACAGCCGCCCTGAGGAAAGCGTCCTCAAGGAATTGGAGGACGTCTCCGGGATCAAGGGAGCCACCGCCGTTGACCTATGAAGGCCCTCCTCCTAGGGTCTTTCTTTGGCCTGGCCTCGACCTTGCAGGCCGAACGCATCGAGCTCCAGCTGGAGCAACCCGCGGCCTGGCATTTCACGCTCTTCCGAGAAGACCCCGAAGGCGCCAGCTACAGCTTCTCGCTTATGCGGGAAGGTTGGTTGTCCTTTGACCGGGAGAACCACGGCGATTGGGTCGGCCAAAAAATCGCGCTCGACCAAGAACAGTTCGCTCACTTCACCCAGCGTTTGGGAGAACTCTTTCGAAAGGTCGAGAGAGAGGGGCTTATGGCCAAGGAAGGGGAAACCAATCTCTACGGCATCGAGCGAAATGAAAACTTCCACTCGCTGCTTTATTGGTATCTCGAACCCTCGGAAGAAACCGAGAGGCTCTTTGCGGAGCTGGCCGCCACCGCCGGTATTCTTTTGCCTGAGTAGCAGGGCCTGAATTCCACTTGGCCCGCTGATCTCTTAGTCGGGCGGCTTGGCATTCGGATCGAAGAAAATCCGGATCTCCGCCTCCTCCGTTCCCAAGATTTGTTGGGCCCGGATGAGGGCGTTCCGGGTGGCCACGTTGGGGTTGTTGGGATGGTTGGGGAAGACATTCTCCTTGCCAATCACCTCCAGAAGTCGGGAGTTTTTCAAGACCCACAAGACCGAGTTGGTGACTCCGCTGAGCAGAAGATGGCGCTCTTCCTCCTTCATAAAAGCGTCCAACTCCATCAAGGCCATGACACTGGTGGCATCCAGATGGCGCGCGTTGCGCATGCGCAGGACGATCACCTTGAGATTGGGATCGCGGGCCAAGCGTCGGATCTGATCGCGAAAGAGTTCCGCCGCCCCGAAATAAAGCTCGCCTTCTACGTGAACGATGGAGATCTCGGGGATCGCTCGGTCGTTTGAAAGATTCCGCTCGGCTAGCTCCCCCGCCTCATTGAATTCATATTCCACCAACTCCGGGCGACTGGATTTGTGGAGGTAAAAGGCCACCGCCACCGCCACGCCCAGAAAAATGGCCACGTGGAGCGGCACCAGGAGGGTGGCCAAGACCGTCGTCACCAGGACCACGGCATCCGAGCGGGTCGCCCTCAGACAAATGCGGAGTTGGCTCCGATTGAAAAGCGAGACCGCGATTCCCATCACGAGAGCGGCCAAAACCGGCTTGGGAATGAAGGGAACCAGCGGCCCCACCAAAAGCGCCCCCACCAGACAAAGCCCCCCGGCTAGGAATCCAGCCAGCGGAGAGACCGCCCCGGAATGGTAGTTGAGCGCCGAGCGGGTGAGCGAGCCCGAGGCGGGCATTCCAGCGAACCAAGAGCCGATGACATTGGTCACGCCCACGCAAAACATGTCCTGATTGATCCGCACGGTATCGCCCGTCCGACTGGCCAGACTCTTGGACATAACCGAGTTCTCGAGCGAGGCCAAAAACGCGACCGCCAAGGAGACCCCCATCAGGACGGACAAATCCTCCAGACCCTGCGCCGAGAACAGATTCACATGCTCGGGCTCCAGGTCATCCGCCGTGAACGCGACGAAGGTCTCGACCGAGGGCCCCCACCCCAGCGCTTGAAAAAGCGCATAGACCGCCGACACCACCACCAAGCTGAGCGCAAAAATCGGCCACCCGGGACGCCACTTCCGCCCCCCAAAGTAGAGGACCAAAGTCAAGGCGGCCAGGCCCAGCGCCATCCAATTGGTGGCCGGCACGGCAGCCAGGGTGGCGAAGAGCATTCCGAAAAAACTGCCACCGCTCGTCTCCATGGCCTGGTCCACGCCCAGCACATGGCGAAGCTGGTTCCCCATGATGAGGATGGCGGCACCCGTGATGTAGCCCACCACCACACTCCGGCTGATGTATTGCACCATCTCGGCCACCCGAAAGAGCGCTCCCACGATCAGGAAAAGACCGGCCAAGAGGCAGATGATGGGCACCAGCTCCTCTTGTCGCTGCGCCAAGAAGGGATGGGTCGCGAAATAGCTGAAGACCATGAGGGCTGTCGCATTGGTCGGCCCCAGGATGGTGAAGCGACTCCCGGTGAAGAAGGGGGCGACCAGGCCAGCCACCGCCGCGCACATCAGACCATAGTGGAGCGGCAGCCCCGCGATCACGGCGTAGGCCAGACTCTGGGGCACGCCGAGAAGAGCGGTGCTGATCCCCGCGACCGCGTCCCTCGAGAGGAGACCCGCGCGATACGATCGGAGGTGCTGGCGAAGGGGGAGCAAGCGCAGCCCGCTGCCGCGCAAGATCCTGCGCAGCCGACGCTGAAATTGGCTTGCACCCATGATCGCTACACTCCGGGTCCCTCCGGCACCCTTTCCTTACGCAATCTTTGGCTCCCCCGCAATGCCGAGCCTCCTTTCACTGGCTGGCGTTGGCGTGATCGAAGAAACGGTCCCAGAGATGATCCAGCAGGTAGGTCGATCGAGAAAGATCCAGAAGATGGCAGCGCCCCTCGCCGTCTAGCTCCAGGAGCGAACACTCCCGCATGGCCACCTCGGGGACAACTTCCTCGGCCGCCTCCGGCACGGGCCCTTTGATTTCCTTCAAATTGCCGACCACGGCCTCGACGTCGAAATCGACCACTCGACCAAACTTCTTTTCCATCCACTGCTCAATCTCTGCATCCAACTCGTCGACCGTGAAATGACGATCCTTGCTCACCAGCAAGTGATAATAGACCAGGATGATTTCTTTGCAGACCTCCTCTTCCACGCTGTCCACGAGCCGATTGAAGGCACTCAAGCCACTCGCCAGATTGCGGAAGAAGAGCGTCTCGGTCACGAGCTTTTGGAACTGGATCTTCTTGTTCTTGAAATTGCTCCATTGCTTGAAGGCCAAGCCGCCCAGCGCCACCCCGACCGCCATGACCGCGGTCAGCACCTTCAGGTTGTCGGTCACATCTTGCTCCCCGATATCGAGCATCTCGCGGACCTTTGATTCCTCCATCACCAGCACGCAGATCACGAAGACCAGCAGGAGAATCTGCGGCAGGGCCTTGATGAGCACCGGGATGGCGGCCCCAATCGCCGGCACGAAGAAAAGCAGGCGGTCCTTCCACGTCATGCTCAGCTTCACATTGGGGAAGACCAGCTCGAGATCGAACTTGGGGATGTTCTTGTAGAGATAAAGATAGTATTTCCCGGGTTGGAACTCGAGGGACTCCGGATTGAACTTGCCCTTCGGCTTCTTCTTCAGGAACCGCTCCCGGAAGAATTCCTCGTCCTGGAATTTGATGAGAATCAGGACCCGCTGGAGGACGTCCACCTTGATCGTCTTTTTGAGGAAGCCCCACTTTTTCACGGTCGTCTCCTCATCGATGTCCCCCCGGTAGTAACAGGCGAAGCGGTCGAACTCCTCAAAATCCACATCGGTCCGGAGCTTGATCATGGTTTCCTTCTCGAAGGCCTCCCTGACTTTCTCCTCGGAAATCGGGTAGTAATTGGCCCGGTCCGCTAGGTCTTGAAAAATCTCGAGGACCTCTTTTTCCTTCTCATCGCGCTCCGCTTGGGTCGTTTCCGCAAGGGCCACGTCCGCATCGGGATTGAAGGGCGCGAAGGCTTCCTTCAAGGACTCGGACTGCTCGTGAAATTGAAAATGGTAATAGGCTGTGAGGATCTCGCAGAACTCTCGGAACTTGGCCTGTTCCTCTTCGTTCAAGCGACCTTCCTCCAAGCACCGACGGATGAGATCTTTGCGCGAAAAGGGGATGAATCGATCCCGCTCATGGAAACGATCGGCGGTGGCGGCTTCCGGTTCCTCTTTCACCCCTCCTCTGTAGGCATTCCGCGCTGCGGTGGCAAGCCCGCGAGGGGAAAGTTTTCTCCCTTCTGCTTTGAGAAACGGGGAAAAGGGGCCGGCCGCCTCACGGCGACCGACCCCCGACTCCATTGCTTTTGCTTCGCTTGCTCTGCGACTCCCTCACTTTCGTGAGAGAATTGACTTCAGCTGGCCGGACTCATGCAGTAGATGCCCTGCGTGATGGCGTAGGCGGCGTCCAGCGGCATCGATTTGGATGCATGACTGGATCCCCACGGATCGCTGAAAACGATTTCGTTGGTCGAAAGATTGTAGCCGGTGATGAGGCGCATGTGACCGATGACCGGGCTGCCGTCGCGAAGGTCGCGATTGTTGATGACCCGCATGGGGGCCCCCTGGCCCGCGCGACTTCCGCGGCTCTGCTCATCGATCACACCCAGGTGGATGGACCACAGGAGAGGATTGCCTTGATCGATTTGGTTCCGAACCCTCTGGAGCATGGTGCGGGAAGAAGGGTCGGTTCCACCGGCTGCCTTGAGGGCCCGCGCATCCATCATTTCATAAAGAGTTTTGAGGCGATAACCCGCCGCCTTCAGACTGACCTGCTTCACACCGAGTCGGCGGGCTTGGGCATTGTAGTGATTCACCAGGCGCTGCATTCTCGGCATACTCAGACCCACCACCTCGCTATACCGCATTCCCATGGGCCCATCGATCTGCTTCAGCCGATCAATCATGGTGTAAAGATCCGTTCCCCCATTGGCCCGGGTGCCGAGCAGCTTGGCCATCTCAAACTGATTGGTTTTGACCCCGTGGTAGCGAAAGACCATCTCCATGGCGGCGGCCACGCAGTAGCTGGTGGTGGCTTGGCGCACCATGGGAATCCCGCTGAGAGAGATGTAGCCGAAGCCGACCTGCCGGGACGAGCTGGAAGGAAGGGGCGTGGGAACGGCCTTCGGCTGTTCAACCTTCAAGCGGATGTAAGAACGCTCCTTTTCTGAACGGCGATCCCGGTGATCTAGCTGGTAGCGGTTGCCCGCACCCGACCACTGCATGGCCTCTCCGGCAGGCTCTGGGCGCTCTTGGCGCTGGCGCAGGCTGGCCGGGCTGGGGCCGCCAATTCGCTTGCGAAATCCTTCCAAGCGAGAAGCAAACTCTGCGTGATCGAGGTCCCCATCGGCCTCGCGGTCATAGATGGCGACGTCGATCTGCGTCAATTTCTGCTCCTCGAAGGTGAAAACCACTCCGCTAATCTTCTCATCCCAAAGCGAAAGCTCCTCCGAGCGCAAAATCGCTTGGCTGCCGTCCGCTGAAGTCCAGCGAAAGCCCATCTCTTGGAAGTGTGCCTGGGCCTCGGCCGGTGAAAGCTCCCAAGGAGCTGGGGAGTCCACCAAGTCAGACAACAACTTGGAGGGATCGGCCTGCAGGGAAGAATGGGAAAGGATCCCGAAGGCGACATAGGAGAACAAGGCAGAGACTTTCATCGGTGGCAGCTGGAGAGTGAGAGGAGCTATGGAAATTATAGGCATCGCCTCCAAAAGAGGCAATATAATTATTATAATTTCTGTAAAAACTCCTCGTAGCCCCTTCTCCTCAGGAAGCAGAAGCCAAGCGACCACGCAGCAGATCGAAGGCGTAGGTCGTGACCAGTTTCTTGAAAGTCAGCCGATCGGTTGCAAAAACAAAGCGATGGGCCTCGGTCACCCCCTCAGAAGAAGCCAGACCGATCCAAACCGTGCCCACGGGCTTCTCGGCCGTACCCCCGCCCGGTCCGGCGATTCCGGTCACGGCCACCGTATGATCCGCTCCCGAAGCGTGCAAGGCACCCTCGCACATGGCCCGCGCCACCTCTTCACTGACGGCTCCCTTGGTGGCGAGAACTTCCTCGTCCACGCCCAGCAAGCGAGCCTTGGCCTCATTGGAATACGTCACCCAACTCATCCCGAAGACTTCCGAAGACCCCGGGAGGTCTGTCAGCGTGGAGGCAATGGCTCCACCGGTGCAGGACTCGGCAAAGGCCACGGTCTCGCCTCGCTCGCGTAGCCGCCTCAAAACATTTTCATGCGGACGTTCTTGCTCCGTCGAAACCAAGCTTTTCGGAAACACTTTTTGGGCGTGGGCGATCGTTTGCTCAATCGACCCGAGGGGACCTCGCACCCGGAGCTCGGTGCAACCGGCATGCGCGCAGTAGGCGATCTCCTGCAAATCCAGGTCGGCCAACTTGGGCTCCAGCTGGGCCATCACCTCGGACTCCCCGGTTCGCCCAAAAAAAAGACTCTTGGTCTGGTAACGCTGCTCCCCCAAGCCCACTGCGGAAAACCGCCCACTAGCCTCCAAGAGCATTGGCTCCAACTCACGGGGTGGGCCTGGGAGGACGAGAAGCCCTCTGGCCCGGTGCTTCGTGAGCAAATCCCCTGCAATCCAAAACCCCGGAGCCGTGCCCCGCCCGTTTCGCAAAACCTCGGCTCCCGCCGGGATGGCAGCCTGTCGGCGGGCGCTTTCTCGCAGGGTCAATCCGCGCTTTTGGAAATAGGCTCCAATCTGCTCCCAGACCGCTTCGTCGTCCCGAAGTTCGACCCCGAGCACCTCGGCCACGGCGTCGCGCGTCAGGTCATCCAGGGTCGGTCCGAGTCCGCCCGAGAGGATGACCAAGTCGGCTCGGCCCAGCGCCTCTTCCAGGGAGGTCCAGATGGTGCGGTCATCCGGCACCGAGACATTCCGCTCGATGCGAAGGCCGTGCGGAAAGAGATGACGGGCAATGAGCGCTAGGTTGGTATTGATGGTGGTGCCCAGGAGGAGTTCTCTCCCCGTATTGATCACTTCCACCCGGTCCGCTCTCATCGCCAGACCCTACGGCTGAGGAGCTTCGAAAGGAACGGGGCGAGCGTCCGACCAGAGATCTTCCAAGGCATAATACTCGCGCGCCTCTTCGCGAAAGATGTGCACCATGACATCGACGTAATCGATGACCATCCATTGGCTCTCCGGCGAGCCCTCTTTGTGGAGAGCCGCCAAGCCATGCTCCTCCTTGACCCGGTCCGCGACCTCGCGGCGAATGGCCCGCAGATGGGGAGACGAACTGCCGGAACAGATCACGAAGAAATCTGCCACCGTGGAAAGACCCGTCACATCGAGAATTCGGATCTCCTCGGCCTGCATTTCGGCCGCCTGTCGCGCGCACTCCAGCGCGAGCTCCTGGCCTTCCAGTTGGGTCTTCGTCATGGGCGATCTTGCCTCTCCGCTCTTTGGAGGGCCGCGAACATAGTCTAAACTGGGCCCTTGGCAATCTCTTCGAGCAAGCTCTTGCAACTCCGGCCTTGCCACTCCCGGTTCCCACCCCGAACGCTTTTCCATGGAAGACCGCCAACTCGGCCAGCTCCTGCTCATGGGCATTCCCGGAACGGAACTCGACCCCGCCACGGCCAAGCGCCTGGCCGCCCTTCAGCCCGGCGGATTCATCCTGTTCAGCCGCAACATCCAATCTCCCACCCAGCTCCGTCAGCTCATCGACGACTTGCGGGATCTCTCTGAGATCGAGCCCATCATCACCATCGACCAGGAGGGAGGGCGGGTCTCCCGCTTGCGCGAAATCGGACACGAGCCTCCCAATGCCGTCCAACTCCGGGAAAAAAAAGACTCGCGGCTCATCTATCGCCACGGCGCGCTCACCGGGCAGCTCCTCCGCCTCTACGGATTCAATCTCGACCTCTGCCCAGTCCTCGACTTCAGCGCAGATGAAGCAGCCGACAACTCCCTGCGTGGCCGCACCTACGGTCGGCACGCCCAGGAAGTCCTCGCCAACGCGGGCGTCTTCAATGGACAACTGCGCCGCCAAGGCATCCGCTCTTGCGGCAAGCACTTCCCCGGATACGGCGGGGCCGAAGTCGATCCCCACCACGAGCTCCCCGTCATATCGCGCACTTTGGAAGAAATGGAGGCCGAAGAACTCACCCCCTACCGGACCCTCTTGGACGAACTCGACAGCATCATGAGTTGCCACGCCCACTACCCCGCTTTTGATGCCGCCACCCCCGGGCTACCCGCCTCGCTCTCCCCCCGGGTCTTGACCCAATTCCTGCGAGGTCAGTGGGGCTACCGCGGGCTGATTTTGACGGACGACCTCGATATGGGAGCCATTCTCCAAGGCTACAGTTTCGAGGACTGCATCCGCTTGGCCTGCACCGCTGGGAACGACCTCATGATGATCTGTCACCGAGTGGAAATGGTGGAGCGTGCCAAGGAAGCGCTCCGAGACGTCCCGGAAATGACGCTCGACGATCGACTCGCCTCCATCCGACGCTTCAAAAAAAGGCTACCCAAACCGCAGGACTTCAGCGTGGAACAACACGAAATCTTGAACCAACAAATCTGGGACCTTCGCGTCGACACCCTCGGCGAAGAACAAGCCCGCCAGCGCAGCCCCGAGGATGGCAAGCGCTCTCCGGTCGAGCTTTACTGAAAACCGCTGCCAGGGAGGATCCTGACTCGCACCCTCCTCCGCCGACTACCGCATCACGCTTCTCCCGGGGGAGAAGGACCGGCAGCCAGAGACCTAATGGCCCGGCGAAACAAAATTGAAGGGACGCCCCCAATCCGGCTTCTCCTCCCTCTCGCCCAAAACCCAATCGTAGACCTCACGCATTTGCCGCGCCTTGGCTGGCCAGGTGAACCGAGCTTTCACAAAGCTCTGCGCGCGGGCCCCGCGGCGAGCGATCTCATCGCGGTCCTGCAACCAATCGCCCAGCACCTCCCGGAACCGTTCGATGATTTCCTCGCGTGAACCCATCTCGACCCGGCTGCCACACTCCTCCGGGACCAGCTCGGCCGGGCCTCCGTAGTCCATCACAATGGGAGCCAATCCCAGCGCCATGGCCTCCAGGACCACCCCGCCCCCAAACTCACGGACACTCGGGAAAGCGAAAACCTGGGAGAGGCTCAAGCGACTGTGGAGCTGGCTGTGCTCGATCCATCCCGGCAGTTCCACCCGCCCTTCCAAGGCCAGCTTCTCCACCAGGGCTTTCAGCTCGGGCATCTGCTCGCCATCCCCGATGATATCCAGCACCAGTCCGCCTTCACGGATGAACGGGGCGGCCGCCTCGATGAGCATGTCCGCGCCTTTGTAAGGCACCAAGCGACCGACAAAGGCCGCCCGAATCGGCTGGTCCTTGGGCTGGGGGTAGGGTCGAAAGCGCATGCCAGGGAAGCGCTCGGGGTCGATGGCGTTTTCCGGGAGGTAGACCGCCTTGGACTCGAGTTTCGGACAGCAAGCCACCTCGCCATACGTATGCTGGCTGGCTAGGACCAGGGCATCGGCCTTGTGGCGAGTCGAGCGGATTCCCGGCGCCAACTTGTAAAGAGGGCGGACATAACTCAGCCACTCCTTTTCCTTTCGACGCACGTCGCCAAAGCCCTCCGGCCAGGGCACCCCCCCATTGAGCGGGCCAATGACATAAGGAATGCCATATTTGGCGAGGCGCGGCGCCAGCCAACTCGAACTAGTGGGGCTGAGCGGGGTGATGCGATGCACGACATCAAACTCGTTCTGTTTCAGACGAGGCCCGAATTGCTTCCAGAGTCCCTTTTCAAAGAAGGGATAGGCCAAATTGGAAAGAGCCGAATAGGTCGTCCAGCCCACGTTGTTCCCCCCCCTCAGACGCTTCGCCAAATCGAAAGCCAGGCCTTGTGCCTTTCGATTGTCAACGGTCGTGAAAAACTCCCACGGCACCCCGGCTTTCCGCAGCGACTCTTCATTACGCAGTTCCGTGACCAAATGCACCTCGGCCACTTCCTGAAGGGCTTGGCTGAAGGAATGACCGATTAAGGCCACACTCGTCAGCTCCGGATTGGCCGCCTCGGCCACCAAAAGCACTTTCGGACGCGG
This sequence comes from Verrucomicrobiota bacterium, assembly GCA_039027815.1. Taxonomy (NCBI): domain Bacteria; kingdom Pseudomonadati; phylum Verrucomicrobiota; species Verrucomicrobiota bacterium. The sequence goes on along the minus strand of JBCCJK010000007.1, from coordinate 26,764 downwards.
GCGGCTCATTCCTGAGAGTGCCATAAGCTTAGGGAAGAGCCAAGGTTCGTTTGCGTTTTCGCGGTTTGGGAAGTGGCCTCTCGGGCTCACCGTATCTCTCATCCCCTGGGTTGCCCTGCTGCTTGCCGTCCCAGGTATCTGGCCGCCAGCCTCCCCGTCGCCACAATTCCAAGCGGGCCAGCATTCCCAAAAGGACAAACCAAGTCGAGAGATTTTTCGTCTGCGTCAGAACCCGTTCCAAGGTGCTATGGAGATAGGTGATGGCGAGCGCCACGCCCAGACCGATCATGAGATAGCCCAAAAAGCTCCGCCGAAAAGCCCAGACGCCTTTCAAACACCAGCCGAGTGTCAAAAGAAGGAAAAGAATATGTAGCACAAAAGCGCCGTAGCCATTCTCGGCCAGGATCAACCAATAATGGCTCTCGGTCAGGGGATTGGCGTAATACTGCTCGGCCACAATGGCGAAGCCTCGATTGGCATTCCACTCCTCCAAGAGGCGACTGAACTCCCGCCCTTCTGGTCGACTGTTCTTGATGCCAAAGTTGTTCCACCCTTGCCCCCAGACTGGCGAATCCTGCAACATGGCTTCGGACTGCTTGTTCAAAATCCAGCGGAGATCGTTCTCGGGGGACGAATCCTCTGAGGAATCAAAGCGATGGGCCAAGGTGTCCATCGCCATGAACAAGACCCCGCCTGCGCCCGCCGATAGCAGACACAACACGACCAATCGTCTCGGCGTGACCCCCCGAATGAGACTCACGAGCAAAAGCGCCACCGTCCCGCCCCCAAAAGCCGCCAAGGAGGCCCGCGAAACCGAGAGCACAATGCACAAGCCGGCCGCCCCGAAACCCAGGAAAAAAAGCGTCCCCTCCCGCCAGCTGGTATCCCTGGCCAAGGTCACGGCAAACAGGATCAAGCCGATCTGGTAACTCCACATCGCCATCGGGTTCTGGTGCTCGAACCATCCAGAAACCTGAAAGCTTCCCAGAACAAACCGGCCGTAGAGACAGGAGCCCAAGAGCAAGACGCACGCGACTGCGAACCCTCGCAAAAGCCACCTCACATCGATCGTCTCCCGGATGGCATTGCAAACCCCCACCAAAAGAAAAATCATCTTCCCAAACTTGGCCGCCGCCATCAGAGTATAGAGCTGGTTCTCGGCCGCGATCACGGAAAGCGTGCTCATGAGAATGAGCGCGAGGTAGGGAAAGAGCCCTGGCACGAAGAGCTTCTTGTCCGATCTCTTCTCCAGGAAGGAGCAAAGCAAAAAGGCCAGGGCGAGCGGCTCCAGGAAATTGAACTCAAAGCCCTTGGTGTGCCCGCGGTAGGTCTCGATGGAATACAGCTGAAGAGTGAAATTCCCGGGAGGCCGGACCAGGACACAGGGAATCAAAAAAAGAAAAAACCGGCGCAACCAAGCCCGGTCCCTCATGGCCCAGGCCAGGACCGGAGGGCCCGCTAAGTAGGCCACCAGCACGATGAGGGCTTTGATTCCGGTCAGGACGATCTCCATCGCCCTCCACCCAAGCCGCATCTGGCCCGGGAGCAACCGGCAGCCGACGGGAAATCACGCGCCTCGCCCCCAGGCTGAATGGCAAAACCTGACCCCGCTCCGCTCCATTTTGCACCCTCGGCCCACACTGTCTTCTTGGAATGGAAGGCAAAACCCGTTATTCTTTAAGAAACCGAAACTTTCTTGAGCAGATGAGTGCCCTTCCCTCAGCCGTCAGCGTGGTCATGCGCTCCTACAATGAAGCGTGGGCCATTGGAGAAACGCTGGCCGCGCTTCGAGAACAGGATTTTCCGGGAGAGACCGAACTTTTGGTCATCGATTCCGGCTCGAGCGATGGCTCCCCTGAAATCATCGAGTCTTTCGCCCCCGCTCGCTTTCACCAAATCCCGAAAGGCACCTATGTCCCGGGAGTGGTCTTGAACTGGGGCATGCGCCAGGCCCGTCACGAATGGGTCGTCTTCCTAAATGCCGATGCCACCCCAGCCAACCCACAGTGGTTAAGAGAACTCTTGCAGGCGGGAGCCAACTGTCCCCAGCTGGGAGCGGTTTTCGGTCGGCAAATCCCTCGCGAGGACTGCTGGGGTGTCCACGCGCACGACTACCAGCGCTGCTTTGGTCCCGAGCGGGAGTCTCATGAATGGGACCACTTTTTTAGCATGGTCAGCTGCGCCACCACCCGGTCCATTTGGCAAGAGCATCCCATCCGGGAGGACCTACAGTATGCGGAGGACGATGAATGGTCCCGCCGCATGAAGGCAGCCGGGCGCGAAATCGTCTTCGCCGAGAAATCCATCGCCATCCACTCCCACAACTACACCGCCCCCCAAGCCTACCAGCGAGCCTTTGGCGACATGTTGGCCGTCAGCCAGGCGGGCAACGTCCCCCCCGGGACCCTCCGTTTTGTCGGCACCGTGCTCAAAGGGACGCTGGCCGATTTGGCGCGCGATTGGAAATACTTCCAAAACACCGGCCAGCCTGCCGCCATCACCCGTTCCCTACCCATCCGCTTGGCCCAGCGCTACGGCCGCTGGAAGGCCAATCACTCCCCGCTCGCCGCCTAGCGCGTCATCTGCCGCAGGACACGCAGGGATAAGAGCATGGCCGGGCCACCCGCGAGCGCTCCCCTCCAAGCGAGCGGCCAAAAACCACCCTCGGCCGGCATGGGGGCCAGCCACTGCAAGAGCGCCAAAGTGCTGAGACAGAGCACCAAGGGCAGTTTCGTTCCTTGGAAATGAAACCTCAGGTAATCCTTCACAGGAAACTCCAGCGCTCGTAGGGCCAGGGGCAAGACCAGAATCCAGCCGATCAAAACGGCCGGAATCAGGGTGCCGAGCGCCACCCCGAGGACCTCGAACTGGTAGACGAGCAGGACACTCAAGGTCACATTGAAAAAGGCATCCCCCACCGAAAGAAAGAGCAGGCTCTTCTCATGCCCGCACATCATGAGAATGCGTTTGCTGGCTCCATTGGTGAGCTGTTGGCTGTAGACGGCTAGGGCGAGGGCTTGCCCCACCCAATAGGTCTCCCGGGGAACCACCGCCAAGCCCGTCAGCAACTGGATGAGAGACTCCAAGTAGACGGCCGTCAGGGCATAGGCGGGCGTGATGAGCAGGAAGACGAGGCGGGAACTCCTCTGGAGAAGATCGCGGAGGCCAGCCCGGTCCCCCCGCGCCTGCAAATCGGCGGCCGCTGGCGAGAGCGCGCTTTGCAACTGGACTGAGAAAAGATTCAGCATCTCGCCCATCTTGTAGCCCGCTTGGTAGATCGCGACCGCCGCCACCCCCACCGTGAGCGAGAGGACCAGTTGGTCGCTCTTGGCCATCAGGAGATTGCTGAAAGTGATGAGAAAGGCAGCCAGGGAAAAACTCATCTGGGACTTGACCGACGAAAGCTGGAAGAGCCGGGGCGAAAGAGAAAGCCCGGGCAGCCGGCGGACCGCCATGATGGCCGCGAAAACGCTCGGGAGCAGGCTCGTGATGACACTGATCGTGAGAATATCACTAAAGCGCCAATCCGCCCAAAGAGCCCCCACGATGCCCGCGAAGTGCAAGACCGTGGTGGCGGTGTTGAACCAGTTCGCGAGGTCGATGCGTTGCAGGCCGCGCAGCATTTCGGGGAAGACGCCCAGCGGAAACATCAGGGCCATGCCCACGAAAAAGATGAGGTAGGCCCGGGTGAACTCGGCTCGCAACTCGGGCGGGGCATTGACCGCGTCCAGAAAGGGATCGCGAAGGAGCAGAAAAATCACCATCATGAAAACGGCCAGTCCAATGAAGGTCCAAAGAATGGTCGCCAAGAGCCGGCTCAATCCCTGGATGTCTCCTTGGGCCGTTTTTTCGGCCACCGCCTTCTGGGCGGTGAACCCAAACCCGAAATCCAAGAGGACTCCGTAGCCGAAGAGCGACCACAGAAGCGACCAAAAACCGAACTCCGCGTCATTCAGGTGGGAGAAGAGCTGGCGAAAGAGAATCAACCCCAGCGCCACCCGCACCACCACTTGGATGTAGCTGCTAATTGTATTCGACCAAAAACGCTTCTTCCACTCCGCCATAGCTCAATCCTCCTTCACTTGGCCGTAGAGACGCTTCGCCCCCTCCGCGTGCCGTTTCCAGGTGAACTGGGCCGCCCAAGCGAGACCCTCGCCCCGTCGCCGCTCCCGTTCCTCGGCCCTCATTTCGCTCAACTCCTGCAAAGCCTGGGTCAGGCTCTCGACCGAGGTCCCTTCAAAAAGCAGCGAAGCGGGCCCGGCCACTTCCGGCAGACTGGTGGCATCGGCGCAGGCCACCAGGCACTCGCAGGCCATGGCCTCCAGCAAGGGCAGCCCAAACCCCTCCATGAGCGAGGGAAAAACCAAGGCCCCGGCCGCCGCATACCAAAGGGGCAAGTCCTCATTCTCGACAAAGCCTTCCAAGCGAATGACTGCGGAGTGAGGGGAATCCTGGACGGCCGCCTCAATGCGTTCGCTCCCATGCCAAGGGGCCCCGGGGAGGACCAGTTGCCAATCGGCGCTCGTCTCCTCGCGAAACCTCTCGAAGGCCTCGATCAAGCGCAGATGATTTTTGGCTGGGTGCTCCAGTCGCGCCACATACAAAAAGAAGGGCTGGCTGAGCTTCTTCCGCTCTCGGAAGCGGGCCACCTCCTCCGCCGCCTGCGGTCGGAAGGCCGTGTGGTCGATGCCATTGGGCACCACCTCCAAGCGCTCAGCGGGGACGCCCAGGTAGCGAGTGATGTCGCGGGCCGTGGTCTCGCTAACGGCGATCACTCGCTGGACGCGACGCGCGATCCGCGGCACCACCTGCTGCCCGAAAAAATTGCGAAAGACATCATACTTGCCCGCCATCACAAAGGGCGCGCAGTCGTGAATGGTGGCCACCTGCGGCACCGGACAACGCCACAGCATCCGCCGGTAACTCGGAATGTGGACCACCTCGATACCCCGGGCCCGCAGCTCCTTGGCCAAAAACACCTGGTGCCAAAGAAGATTGAAAGGGCCCCGCGCGAACCGCGAAGGAATGGTGACCCAATGGCCGTCCTCTACCTCCGGAAAATGTTCCCGGTCCTCGGCCAAACCCGCCAAAAAAAGCTCCGGGGCCCCCTCCAGCTCCTGAAGCGCACGGGCCAGTTGAATGACGTAGCGCCCCACCCCCGAACGCCCCCCCTGGATCATGCCGGCCGAGAGAAGCACCTTCATGAGGCCTCTCCCTTCTCCTCGGGCAGCTGGGGAAGAATGCCCTCCAGGCGCAAGAGATGCAGGGTCTCTTTCACCGAAGGCCGGGGATGGCTCAAAAAGAGTTTTCCGCCCGCTGCCACCACCTCCCGGTTGACTCGAATGAGCCCGCCCACCGCCCGGCTATCGATGAACTCCACGCCCGAGAGATCCACCACCAATTCCTTCAAATCGGGATTCTCCGCCAGGGCCCGCCTGAGAGTCTCCACCATGTCGTCGAAGGTCGAGAGTTCGAGCGAGTAACCGAAGGTCACCGTCACCCGGCCCTTGCTGGCGTTGAGATTGGTGCCGGTTGGCCGCATGCGATGGTCCTCAAAAAGCGCCTCCGCCTCCTCCTGGCTGGCCACCACCTCAAAGAGACTGTCCATCTTCATGCCCACCAAGGTCCGAGTGACCACTTCCGAAGGTTGGAGAAGGGCCAGCGATTGCCCCTCATTCCGGCAGTTGCGAGCCAACTGCGCCAAGCAGCCCAAGCCCGAACTGTCCATGAACGTCACTTGCGAGAGATCGCACAGCACCGGCTGCGCCAAGGTCACAGGCAGCTCCGCCCGCTCGAGGTGCCCGCGATCAATTTCTCCCACCCACCGCAGGAGAATGACCTCTTCGGGCAACTCTTCGATCCCCGATTCGGGCAAACTCGGTCTCAGCGGGCGCTTCCGGAGCGACCAAAGTTGCCGCAGCGAAGCGCGCACCAGAAAAACCAAGTCCTTGGCGTAGCGGGCCACCAATCGCCGCGGATCGGTGCTCATGCGCCAGATCCACTCCGTGCCGCTCTTCTGCATCCAGAGCGGCGCGCGCCTTTGCTTGCCCGTGATGAAATCGAGGCTGGCTCCGATTCCAATGCTGAGCGCCGCCCCGGCCTCTTGGTGATGGGCATAAATCCACCGCTCCTGCTTCGGGCAGCCCAGCGCCAAGAGAAGCAAGCGGGCGCCGCTTTCTCGAATCCGTCTGGCGATGGCGTCGTTGTCCCACTCCACCACAGCCCCCATCGGAGGGGCCTCGCACCCCACCACTTGCAGGCCCTCATACTTCTGCTCGAGCAGCCCCTTGCACTCCTTCAAGGTCGTCTCATCGCTTCCGAAAAAGTAGACGGGAAACTCCTCCTGGGCGCACAAGGCCAGCAGGCGCGGCACCATATCCGAACCCGCCACCCGCTCCCGCAGAGGACGGCCCAAAAGCCGGGAGAGCCAGACCATCGGCATGCCGTCGCAGACCACCCGATCGGCGTAAAAGAGGATCTTGCGCAGATCGATGTCCTCATAAGCCTGGGCCGCGAAGTCGAGATTGGCCGTCACCAGATAAGAAGTTCGGGATGAATCGGCCAACAGGCGTCGGCACTCCTCGATGGCCTCCTCGAAAGTCACATCGTGAAACGGCAGGCCGAGAATGACCGAGACCGGTGGCTCGCCCAGCGACCAAGCATTTCTCTCCGTGGCTTCCTTCATGGCTGGGCGGCGTGGGTGGGAAGAGCCCGCAAGCGCTCGGCCAGCGAATCGCCCAAAGACTCCCAAGTGTAGGATTTCAAAATGGCGGCTCGCCCCGCTTGCCCGTGTTGTTTGCGGAGCGTCTCGTCCCCCAGGTAGCGCAGGCAAGCGGCCGCGAATTCCTCGGGCGTGTCACCCAAGAGAAGATCCGCCCCCGGCACGAGATCGATCCCCTGCGCTCCCAAGGAAGTCGAGACCACCGGATTGGCCAAACAGAGGCCCTCGGCAATCTTCAATCGCGTGCCACCACCGATCCGGAGCGGCACGATTTGCAGCCAAGCCTGTTGGTAAAAAGGGCGCACATCCGGCACCTCTCCCTGGAAATCCACGCTTGGCCGCTCCGCCCAGCCTTGGACCTCCGGCGTAGGATTTTTTCCCACCAGGGTCACCTGATAGGCCGGAGCCTCTGCCAGAATCCGCTCATGAATCTCTGAAAAATACCACCGCAAGCCGTCGGTGTTGGGGGTGTAGTCGAGCGCCCCACAAAAAAGGGCGGAAGGATGGGCCGTGGGCTGGGAGGGCCAGTCCTCGGCCGAGAAAAAGGAAGCATTCGCCCCGTTGGGGAGCACATGGATCTTGTCCTGCGGCCCCAGTTTGCTCTCCAGAAAGCTCTTATCGTCGCCTCCGCAGACCACCATGAGGGCCAGTTTCTCAGCCACTTCCCGTTCCAAGCGCGCGATCTTGAAAAGATTTTCCTTTCGCATGAATCGTCCCCAAGCCGTGTCCGCCAGCGTCCGCAGTTCTTCGGTCTGGAACAACCAGTCGACCCGACTTCGATCCACGATGAGAGCCGGGTGATCAGGAAAACAAGCCGCCAGGTAAGGCCAAAGAACCAAGTCCACGAAGAGAACGCGGTCATACTGCTGCCCTTCTATGAAACGAGCCAGGTCAGCCCGAACCGACTCCGACCACCAATGCCGCACCGTGGTGGGCGTCTTCTTCCAAAGCCGCTCCTTCCAAAAGCTGGGCCAGGCAAGGTGCTCGAAGGGCGAAAAATGGAGGCGACGGCTGAAGGCCTCGAAGCGCTCCCGGAAACGCTGGTCTTCCGGCTCGTGCGAGAGACAAAAGAGATCGACCGCAAAATGCGCCCCGAGCCGCTCCGCCAAATGATAGACCCGCTGGTAGGTCCCACGCCGAAGAGGAAAGGGCACATAGGGCAGAACGATGAGCAGGGAATCCTTCATCCGAATCGCCTCACCCTCAGCTGTAAAAATGCCACCACTTCTCGAAAGACCTCTCCCAGCCCTGGAAACCCTGACCGTCCCTCTCCTCGGGCGGCAAAAACCGTTCCACGCCCTCGCCCGACTCCTCGGCATTGAGCAGCACGAGGGCGCGGTAAAGAGCCCCGCGAGGGTAGTCCCAAACCGGGCGGAGATGTCCCCCCCTTTTTTGGCGATCCCGAAGCGCCAAAAGCGGATTCTTCCATAAAGGCGCTCCGTGGCCGAGCCGATGCTGGGCCCGGGCGTAGCTCCGAAAATCGCGAAGTTCCAGCCCCAAGCGCTCCCGTTCCACTCGCAAAAAAACCTTTTGCCAGAGGGCCCGCAAAGCGCGGTTTTCGGCCTCCAAGCGGCCCCAGCCATCCAGCTCTCCCAGCGCTTGGGGCGAAATCTTGAAGGCCACTCCTTGTCGATGCAGCTCGCGCAAGGACTCCAGGCCCTCGGGCAGGACCACTTGCGCCATGCGTCTTCCCCGTTCTTGGCAACTGGCCACATAGCTACTTTGCAAGACCAGCCAAGCATCGCCAAAAGCCAGCTTGGCCTTGGCGTGATTGCGCAGAACAAAATCCGGCTCTTCCCGCTGGCCCACCCGGCATCTGGAAAAGTAAAGACCACTTCCCCGATTCCAGAGCAGACGAGTAGCCTCCGCGAGTTGGATGCATCCAGGCCGGAGTTCCGACTTCGCTTCGGCCAGATAGTCCTCCGGGCCGAAGACCACGTGATGCCCGGAGACGAGGTCGAAGAACATCATGGAGGAAGACGCCTCAGCCACATCCGATTTCGGCAGGCACTTGACCTCGACATCGATCTCGAGAGCGGCCGTTTCCTCCCGCTCCATGGCCCGCACCCACTCCAAAAGCGCCTCGTTCTCCGGCTCCGAGGTGAAGAGGAAATAGTCGAGATCATTGTAGAGCTTCGGTCCCGTGGCACTCTCCAGCACCCCTCCTTCCCCCCGGCCATAACCCCCTCCCAGGACCAAGGCTTCCACCAAGGGAAAGAGTTCCGATGGAAGGCTTTCCCGAACCCGAGTGAAGTGGTCCTGGAGGCGACTCTCTAACTCCGCCTGCTCCCCCGGAAAGAACGCCCCCATGATCGCCTCGCTTCAGTCTTTGGCTTTCACCTCGAGCAAACGATGGATACGCAGCAACTCCAGCACGCTCACCACCTGCGGGGTCACGTTGAAAAGGGTGACCGGCTTGGCGCTCTCCTGAAGCCGATTGTTGACGTTCAAAAGCGCCCCCACTCCGGAGCTGTCCACAAAATCCAAGCAGCCACAGTCGACCTTCACTTGCTCCATCCCCTCGAGACCGAGAGGATCGAGCTTGCTCTTAAATTCCGGGGCATTGGAGGCATCGAGCGACTCGACAGCTAAGGTGATTTCAATCGAAGTGTCAGTCTGCTCGGCGGAGAACATGGAACGGCGCTTAAAAGACTCAGTAGCAAAGAGGTTCTTCGAAATTTTAACGCTAAGCTCTTTAAAAACAAAGCGCTTTTGCGTAGAATTTAGGGGTCTTTGATTTTTTCTATGTCTGTAGATCCTGCCAGCTACTGGAGTGATGCCTCCGACCCCAAGCAAATCCGGAGTTGGGCTCGTGCCACCCGCCGGAAGATGTGGGCGTGGCAGGCCACCATCCAGCTGACCCGAGCCCTCAAACGGGCGACCGATCTTCTGGGCGGGGGCGCGGCTCTCCTTCTGCTCTCGCCGATCTTCCTGGTGGTGGCGCTGCTCATCAAAAAAGAAGATGGCGGGCCGATTTTCTTTGGGCAGAAGCGGATCGGCGAGGCCGGGCGCCTTTTCCGCATGTGGAAATTCCGCTCCATGGTGCCGAACGCGGATCAGTTGAAAGACCAACTTCTCGACCAAAATCAATATGGTGAAGAAGGCGTGAACTTCAAAATGAAGGACGATCCCCGCATCACCAAAATCGGCCGTTTCCTTCGCAAATACTCTCTCGACGAGCTGCCTCAATTTTACAATGTGCTCCGCGGCGAAATGTCCCTGGTGGGCCCCCGCCCTCCCGTGGTGCGAGAAGTGCAAGAATACAACGCCTTCCATCTGAGAAGGCTGCGGGCCCGGCCGGGCATCACCTGCCTCTGGCAGATTGGCGGGCGTTCGGAGATCGACTTCGAGGGCCAGGTCCGGCTAGACTTGGCCTACATGCAATCGGCCGGCTTTTGGGGCGATCTCCGCATCCTCTTGAAAACCGTCCCTGCCGTCCTCTTGGGCAAGGGCGCCTACTGACGCCAGCATGTCGGAACCCACCCAGCCAGCTCCCAAGGAACTCCGCTTGACCCTCCCGGACTGGGGAGAACTTGATACCGTCAGGCAGTCCCCGGAACCCTTTGCCCTCTGGCAAGTGGGCGACCAACCGCTCCTCTACCACTGGCTGGATCACGCCATCGACGAAGGCTTCGACAAGGTCCTGCTTCGGGTAGCCGATCGACCGGCCGCCATCCGGGCCGCCATGAAACAGGCTACCCTTTGGCGTTTGGACTGGGAAGTGCAGCCGGTCTCCTCCTCTGAGGAAGAGGGGAGCCTTCGAGCGGATCGTCTTCCCGGGTCGACGCCGCTCGACTCCCCTCCGGCCGATGGCTGGGCGCTCCTTCACTATTGGTTGCGGCTCCAGAAAGACTGGCTGGAAGCCCTCCAGCAGGACGAGGCCTCGGAATACCTCAGCATCGGCCGCTACTGCCGCATTCATCCCAGCACCAAAATCCACCATCCCATCTACTTGGGGGATCATGTGGCGATCGGTCCGGATTGCGAGATTGGCCCCTACACCACCATCGCCCAAGGCAGCATGCTGGCAGGGGACAATCACCTCTCCCACGCCCACGTCGGCCCCAACACCTACCTCGGCCCGGTCACCGGACTGGAAAACGCCATCCTCGATCACGGGACCGTCTTCAATTGCACCCACCAGGCCAAGCTCGATCGGATCGAGGACCATGTCCTGGGAACCTTCCGCGAGACTCCCACCAAAAAAGTCCGCCTGGGCGAGAAATTGGAGGCCTTGAAGCTGTGGCTCCTTCTTAGATGGCGGGGAGCCCAATCCAGCCTCGCCACCGAAGGTCTCGAGAGCACGACCCACCTCTCCCTGGCCCGAGTCCCGGAGGGGGAGGCTCTTTGGCACGAACGACTCGCCTGGTTGCCGGAAGTCTGGCGGGGCAAGATGCACCTCTTCGGCGTGCTCCCACGCTCCTTTGAAGAGCTAGATCGCCTCAGCCATGATTGGTCGGGGATTCTCCGCAGCGCCCCCGTCGGGGTCTTTTCCTACGCCGATTGCCACCAATGTCATCGACCGGGCGATGACACCGAAGCCCTCCATGCCGTCTACCAAAGCACGCAGCCCGAGGAGCTGATCCAGCCCGTCATCCGCACCTTCTTGGCGGAAGCCCTCCAGACGAATCTCAGAGCTGTCCGCGCATGATTACCGAAGCCGACAAGGAAATTCTCGAGCAACCCACGAGACTACTCAGCGTCGCCAAAAGCGTCATCCCGGCCCACCCCAGCGAAGTGGCTTCCGTCCGCACCCGCTTCATCGAGTTCCTGGGAAGCCTGGGCATTTCCAGCGCAGAGAAAGAAGGTTGGAAGCTCGTCTTCACCGAAATGGTCATCAACGCCATCGTCCACGGAGCCAAGCAAGCTGCCGCCGCGCGCGTCACGGTGGAATGGTGGTCGGACGAAGGCCAAGTGGCTCTCGCCGTGACCGATCCCGGCCTCGGCTTCGACACCACCCGCCTGGAAAATGCCCAGCTCCCGGAGGACCCCAGCTCCGAAAATGGACGCGGACTCTTCATTCTGGACTCCTTCTCGGACCAGATCGATCCCTGGAAAGGCCCGCACGGCTTCCAACTCATCTTGCGAAAGCACTACGACTTTCTCAACAATGTCCTCCCGCCCAACGCCGAGCTGGAACGCGTCCTGGACGAACTCTCCGCCTGCTACGAAAACCTCTCATCCTTCTATCGCCTAAGCCAGAGTCTCCTGGAATCGGATGGAGCCGCCGGCTTCATCGAGGCCGCCCTGGACGACTTTCTCGTTCTCCACCCCTTCGATTCCCTCTTCATCGCGGGCATGCCCGACCTGCCCGAAGGGCTCCTGGCCCAGCTTTCGCCACACGACTGGTTTCTGCCCTATGGACAACTGCCGGCTAATCTGGCTGTCCCCATCCGAGAACAAAAGGAAATCATCTGGGACGACCTCGAAGACCTCACTGCCCAAGGGCTATCCCAGCTCGACTTCTCGACCGTCCAATCTGGCTGCATCGTGCCCATGATCTCAGGCGATAGCTACTTCGGCTCGCTCGTGGCCCTGCGGGGACCCGACAAGCCCAAGCTCTTCTCCCACGATATCGATAGCCTCCGCACCCTCTCCGACCTCTTCGGCATCGCCTGCGCCAACAGCCACCTTCGGGAACTGCGGGACGACTCGCAGCGCTCTCTTCGTGAGCTGGAAATCGCCGTCGAAATCCAGCGCCAGCTTCTCCCCATACTGCCCGCGCCCTCCAGTCCTCACTATGAAGTCATCGTCGATCAAATCAGCTCCCTCGGCGTGGCGGGCGATTACGCCGAAGCCATCTTGGATTCCGAAGGCAATCTCGTCGTCTGCTTGATCGACGTCATGGGCAAAGGCGTCTCCGCAGCGCTCTTGGCGAGCGTCTTTCGGACCGCCTTTGATCTCTGCAAAGACTTGCAGCCGATCCACGTCCTGCTGGAAGCGGTCAATGACGCCCTCTGCCGCCAGCTCGGCACCATGACCATGTTCGTGACCTGCGCCGTGACCCGCTTTGCCAAGGATGGCAGCCGCCTCGAACACGCCAACGCCGGCCACTGCCACACCCTCTTCTATGACGCCTCCGGAAAGCGCCGGGAACTGGAGCCCTCCGGCCCCCCTCTCGGGCTCCTTCCCGGCGGCCGCTACACCACCGAAGAACTCGCTCTGGTGGGCGGAGAACACATCCTCTTCGTCTCGGACGGCTGCTACGAGTGGGACTACCGAGGCGAACTCTTCGGCTGGAAACGCTTCACCGAAGCCGCCGATCGCGTGAGCGAGCTGGGAGTCCGGGCCATGTGGAAGGCCCTCCAGGAGAAAATCGACCACCATACCGACAGCGACACCCGGGATGACGATTGCACCCTCCTCGCCGTCTCCGTAAAACCATGAAAAAGATCCTCGTAGCCGAAGACGACATCACCACGACCCGTCTCTACCAAATGCACTTCCGCCGTGGCCAGCTGGAAGGCTTCTTTTTCGATCAAGGGAAACCCGCCATCGAACGGGCCGCTGAAATCAACCCCGACCTGGCGGTGCTCGACTACGAACTGCCTGACCTCCAAGGCATCGAAGTCATGCGCGCTCTCCACGCCGTCCCCGGCTGCCAAGACACCCCCGTCATCTTCGTGACTGGCCGGGCCAAACCCAGCTTGATCGAAGAGCTGAAGGCGGCCGGGGCCGTCGAAGTCGTAGGCAAGCCCTTCAGCCCCTTGCAGCTCATCAAACGAATTAAAGAACTGCTGGCATGAAACCGCGGGTCGACCTCTTCGTCTTCGCGGACGCGCTCGGATGGTCGCAGGTCACCCGGCGAGATTACCTCCAGGACCTCCTTCCCCAGCGCCATCCCTGCGAGACCCTCTTTGGCTATTCCTCGACCTGTGACCCCACCATCCTGACGGGGACCCTGCCGCAGGAACACGGTCATTTCTCCTTCTTCGTGAAGGCCCAGGCCGCCTCCCCCTTCCAGGCCCTGGCTCCGCTTGGACTCCTGCCCCATTTGGTCGCAGGCAACCACCGTATCCGCAACCGCGCCAGCCGCTGGGTCGCGCGGGCCAAAGGCTACACCGGCTACTTTCAGCTCTACTCCGTCCCCTTCTCGAAACTGCCCTACCTCGACTACACCGAGAAAGACGACATCTACGAACCCGGTGGCATCCGTGGAGGGCAGCGCACCATCTTCCAGGACTGGACCGCCAGCGGGCGCCCTTGGTTGCGCTCCGATTGGCGGCAAGGAGATGCCGCCAACATCGCCCAAGCCAAGACCGCGCTCGAAAAAGGAGAAGTCGAGCTTCTCTACCTCTTCACCGCCAAGCTGGACGCCACCATGCACCGCTATGGGACCGCGCACCCAGAGGTCGATGCCGCCTTTGAAAACTTCGCCCAAGACCTCCGCGACCTGGCCGACCTCGCAAGCCGACACTACCGAGAGGTCCGCCTCCATCTCTTTGCCGACCACGGCATGGCCGATGTCCACACCTGCTCCGATCTCTTGCTCCGTTGGAACCGGGAAGTCGGTCTTCGCTACGGGCGGGACTACATCGCCGTCTGGGACTCCACCATGGCCCGTTTCTGGTTCGAAACCGAAGCCGCCCGGGAAGAAGGGCTGGCCTTCTTGGGGAGCCAAAAAGACGGCCAACTCCTCAGCGATGCGCAGCTGGCCGCCTGGCATTGCCTCTTCCCGGAGCGCACCTATGGCGAGCACTTCTACCTCCTTCCCCCGGGCAGCCTCTTCGTCCCCTCCTTCCTCAATCAGCGCAAGGTCACCGGCATGCACGGCTACACGCCCGAGCATCCCGACAGCACCGCCTGCTGGTTGACGAACTGCGAAACCTCTCCCGTCACCAACCTGGCCCAGATTCATCCCGTCATGCAAGCCGCCGCCCAGCGCTAAGCTCCGGCGCCCCTCACCCTTCCGACTCCGCATGGCTCAGAGAATCCTCCACGTCCCTCGCCGCTTCGCCCAGTCCGACTGGGGGGGCACCGAAAGCGTCATCCTCCACCTCTGCCAAGAACAGCAGAAGCAAGGTGGGCAGCCGGAAATTCACACCTCCCGCGCACTCCACCGGAGGGCTCGGGAAACGTGGCGAGCCATTCCCATCCGCCGCTACCGCTACTGCTACCCCTTCTTTGGCCTCTCCTCAGAAGACCGGGCTGCCCTCGATCGCAAAGGCGGCAATCTCCTCTCTCTCGACCTCTTCGCCCACCTCCTGGCCGCCCCGGACGTGCGCCTCTACCACGCGCACGTGCTCAAGCGCATGGGGGGCAGTGTCCTGACGGCGGCCCGCCTTCGCAAGAAACCTTTCCTCGCCACCCTCCACGGAAACGTCTTCGACGTGCCCCCGAGCGAAGCTCGCTCCCTCATCGCTCCCCAAGAAGGAAAGTTTGAATGGGGCAAGCCCTTCGGCGCCCTCTTTCGGTCTCGCCAGCTCTTGGAAGAAGCAGACGCCGTCCTCTGCGTCGGCCACTCGGAATACGAGAAGGCCCAAGCCGCCCTGCCCCACGACCGCGTCCACTACCTAGCCAACGGCGTCACTCCTGAATCCTTCGAGGGCGGAAACCGAGCAACCGGACGTTCTTCCCTCGGCTGGCCGGAAACGGCCCTCGTCTTCGGCTGCCTCAGCCGAATTGATCCTCAGAAAAACCAGCAAGTCCTGCTGGCGGCGCTCCCCCTCGCGCGAGCCATGGCGCCCGAGCTCGACCTCCGGGTCCTCCTGGGTGGCCCCGTGACCGCGCCAGACTACCTCCTGACCTTGGAGAACGAAATCGAAAGCCATGGCTTGGGCGACTGCGTGCGGATTTTGCCCGCCGTGGAAGCGGAATCCCCCGCCCACCGGGACCTCCTGGCCGCCATGGACGGCTTCGTTCTCCCCTCCCGCCACGAGCCTTTTGGCATCGTGGTCCTGGAAGCCTGGGCGGCGGGGCTGCCCGTCATCGTCTCCAAAGTGGGCGGCTTGCAGCGCCTGGTCGATCACCAAAGCGATGGCCTCCATTTCGAAAGCAACCAACCCGAAGCGCTCGCCCAAGCGCTCCTCGACCTGGCCCGCCACCCTCAAAAACGGGCCGCCCTCGCCGAAGCGGGTCGTGGGAAAACGCGCCGCCACTTCACTTGGAAAGCGATCGCCGAGCGACTCGAAACCATCTACCAAAAAGCCGAAGAGCGGGTCCAGGCGAGAAAGGCCTAATACCAAGCTGCAGAATTCACTGGTAGAATGGCCGAGTGGATTTCGAGCCAGACCAAGGCGCGACGAGGGCGCGGTGCAGGCACCGTAACCGAGGAGCAACGCAGGGCTGGCTCCAAAGACTCCGGCTCTCCCTTCCCCGCGCTTCAGCGCCTCTTCCCCACAACACCTTCCCTCCATTCTAACAGTGAATTCTGGAGGTTGGTATAACCACCCAGCCCCGCCCTCAATCAGGTCGCCGGCCCACCTCCTCCCGCAGGCGCTCGCGGAGAAGATCGACCCCCCGGTTTTCCTTGGCCGAAAGGGGCAAAATTTCTCGTTTCCCAAAGCGCTGGCGAAACCCCTCCAGCTTTTCCTCCGCCCCGGGCAAATCCATCTTGTTGGCCACAATCATCCAAGGCCGCTGCGACAATTCCTCGCTGTAAAGCTTCACCTCGGTGCGGAGTTGGATCAGGTCCTCGATGGGCTCCCTCCCCTCGCTTCCCGCCATATCGACCACGAAAAGAAGCAGGCGACAGCGCAAAATGTGCCGCAGGAACTCGTGCCCCAGACCCACGTTTTCGCTCGCCCCCTCGATGAGCCCAGGAATGTCCGCCACGCTCGCCCGGCAATACCCCGGGAACTCGATCACCCCCACCATCGGCCGGAGAGTGGTGAAAGGGTAGGCGGCAATCTTGGGTTTGGCGGCCGAAAGCTTCGAGACCAGGGTGGACTTTCCGGCGTTCGGAAAGCCGACCATCCCCGCATCCGCCATCCGCCGAAGCTCAAAGAAAAAAATGCCCTCCTGGCCCTCGCCCCCCGGAGTGTGCTCCAGGGGCGCTTGGTTGGTGGAACTCTTGTAGTGGACGTTCCCCTTGCCGCCCTGGCCCCCAGCGCAGAGCACGAACGTCTCGCCTTTTTTGACCAAGTCAGCCACCAGCTCCATTTCCAAGTCCCCCGCCTTGGCCAGCTCATTGGATTCCTGCAAGCTCGCCGCTTGGCAACGATAAACCAAGGTCCCCGGCGGCACCGGGAAGCTCACCGTCTTGCCGCCTTTGCCACTCATGTTTTGTCGCATCCCCGGCTTGCCATCCTCGCCTCGCAGCTTGGGGTCATAGAAAAAGCGCTTTAGGCTGTCCGTGCTGTCATCCACCCTTAGCAGCACATCGCCGCCCTTGCCTCCATCGCCCCCGTCTGGCCCGCCTTTGGGATTGAAGGCCACGCGCCGAAAGTGGCACGAGCCATCCCCCCCCTTGCCCGCACGGGCCCAGACCCGGATATGGTCAACAAACATGGCCCAATAGAATCAGCCTCGTCCGCCCCGCAATGGGAATCACCTCTGGAGCCAAGTGGCCACGTCCTGACGGACCTGCTGGCGCACCTTGTCATACAAGAGCAAGTGATAGCCCTCCGGGTAAAACCGCTTCTCCTTGTCGACCGCTGGCACCCGCTGGAAAAACCGTTCAATGACCCACGGCTCCTGAAAAATGTCATTGCCACCGTAGAGCACCAGCAAGGGCACTTGGATCTGAGCTGCGTTCTCATCGGCCCGGCGCACCATCGCGCCGATCTGTTCGAGCTGCCGGAGAGTGTAGCTCTCGACCGCCCACGGCGTCTTCTTGGCCTGCTCCTGATGAATGCTGGTGGCGGTCACGCGGGCTTCTTTCGCTTGCTCATCGCCCAACTGATCGAGCGCCACGCGGAAGGTCGGCATGACCAGCGCGGCCGATCGAAAGAGCAGCTCCTTCCAAACGGGCAGCTTGCTCCGCAAATGCACGATGGGAGAGGAAAGCACCAGAGCATCCACCCGGACCTCCCTCGCCTCCCGCTCTACGAAAGCGTTCAGCACAATGACTGATCCCAAGCTTTCTCCAAACCACACCATGCGAGCCGCGGGGTGCCTGGCTTGCAGCAAACGGGAAAACTCCTCGAGGTCTTGTCGCCACCGTCGCCCCGACTCGAGGTCGCCCCGCATCTTTTCACGAGGGTCCTGCCCTTGCCCCCGAAGATTGGGCGCGTAAATCGCGATGCTCCCCACGGCTTGGCGAAGGTGCTTGGCCAGGCCCTCATAATCCTGGGCCGCTCCGCTGATTCCGTGGACGCCCAGCAGGACCATCTCCGGCTCCTTTTCTGGTCGCCAGCTCCGGTAGCTCAGGGTCAAGCCATCAGACGCCGTCCAGCTGGCCTCTTCCAAAACAGGCGCCCTTTCAGGCAAAACGAATTCCTGGGAAAGTTCCTGGGCCTTCGTGAAAAGCGCGCAGCCCACATTCAAGAAAGCAGCCAGCAAAAGAGCGAGGTAGCGGATCCACTGAAACGAGGCCATGACGGGAGTTCTCTACAGGGCGAGCTCGCCTCCAATGGGCGGAAGATGAAGCTCGATCCCCTTGGCCGAGAAGGTGGCCTGGGCCGCCTCGCGGTCGATCTCAATGTAGGGAAAGGTGTCGTAGTGGATCCCGAGCACCTGCTGGGTGCCCACGAACTCAGCCGCCCGCGCGGCGTCCTCCGGGCCCATCGTGAAATTGTCCCCGAGGCAAAGGGCCGCCCAATCGATGGCCCACTTCTCGCCCACCAGCTTCATATCAAGCGTGAGGGCGGTGTCGCCAGAATTGTAAAAGGTCTCCCCCTCCGCCTCGATCACAAATCCCCCGGGGTTGCCACCGTAGGTGCCATCCGGCAGCACGCTGCTGTGGACGGCTTGGACGAAGGTCGCGCGACCAAACGCAAAATCAGCCCCGCCTCCGTGGTTCAGCGGATGCGCTTGCTGGATTCCCCGCTGCTGGAACCAAGAAACGATCTCATAGTTGGCGATCAGGAGGGCGCCCGTCCGCTTGAGAATGGCTTCGGCATCGGCCACGTGGTCCTCATGCCCATGGGTCAGCAAAACAAAGTCGGCTTGGATCTGCTCCAGCTCGATCCCGCCCGCCTTCTCATTTGGGGTGATGAAGGGGTCGAAGAGCAGGGTCCCCCCAGCCGTCTCCACCGAAAAGCAGGCATGGCCAAAATAGCGGATCTTCATGGGGAGAGACTCCCCGCAGCCGCCCACTTTGTCAAAGAAAGGGGTCCCCGTCCTCCCTGGCCCCCACCCGCACCAGCCGCCTTGGCAAAGGGCTTGCGCCCCGGCACCCTTCGTGACTACCGTTTCGCTCATGAGCAAATCTTTGCTGGAGAAATTTCAAGTCGCTCCCGGGAGCCAAGTCCGTCTCTCGGAAATCGCTGGGAATGACCAAAGTGCCTTCCCCGAACTCGACAAAAAGTCCTCCGCCAAGGTCCTGGAGGGCGTCGTGGAGGAGCTGCGCGCACTCCAGCGGATCTTCTACGCCGTCCATTCCCGAAAAATTCTCGTGGTCATCCAAGCCATGGACGCCGGAGGCAAGGACGGAACGGTTCGTCACGTCTTTTCCCACATGGACGCCCATGGCATCCACATCACCTCTTTCAAAAAACCCACGGAAGAAGAGCTCGATCACGATTTTCTCTGGCGGATTCACAAACATGCCCCGAAAAATGGCCACATCGCGGTTTTCAATCGCAGTCACTACGAAGACATCATTGCCGTCCGGGTGAAAAAGCTCTTTCCCGACGAGGTCTGGCAGCGCCGTTACCAGCATGTCATCGACTTCGAGCGCATGCTGGCCGAAGAAGGCACCATCATCCTCAAGCTCTTCCTCCACATCTCCAAAGACGAGCAGCGAGACCGGCTGGCGGCCCGCTTGACCCGACCGGACAAACTCTGGAAGTTTGAGCCCGATGATCTGAAAGACCGCGCTCGCTGGGACGACTTCCAGCGCGCTTACGAAGACCTCATCGGCCAGACGAGCAAGCCCCACGCGCCCTGGTTCATCATCCCGGCCGACCGCAAATGGTATCGCAACCTCGTCATCGCCCACCTCCTCAAAGAAACCTTGGAGGGCATGAACCTCGAGTATCCCCAGCCTCACTTCGATCCTTCGAAGATCCGGATCGACTGAAGGCCTGCTCGGAGATCACCCTTTCGGGAAAAAGCGTTCCACGACCGCCGCTTCCGGCGGGCGACTGCACAAAGAGCCGAGGACCAATCCGAGCAAGCCAGCCAACCAACAAATCGCTACCGGCATCACGCCCCCCAGAACCGTGAACTCCCCGCCAAACCCGGACAGAGCGAAGAAGAGAAACCAGGTGAGAGCGGTGGCCAGCACGCTGAGGTAAGCCCCCATCTTGGTGGCCCGTTTCCAATAGAGCGCTCCTAAGACCAGGGGGGTGAGCGCGGCGAATCCTGAGAAGCACCAGACCGCGAGATCGAAAACGTTCTTCTCAAAGAGCAAGAGAGACAAGCCGTAGGTCAAGGCCACGATGCCCACGATGAAACCGCGCGCGATCCAGAGGATCTGTTTGTCGCTCAAGGTCTTCTTAGAGTTGTGGAGCACAATGTCGTTCGTGAAAATCGTGCCTAGGCAGAGGAATTGAGAGTCCAGGCTCGACATGATGGCCGCCAAGATCCCTGCCGTGACCAGCCCCACGATGAGCGGTTCCTTCACCAGGATCCCGATCATCTTGGCCAAGACTGTTCCCGGGGTGGTTTCCGGGGGGAGCACGCCCGTGGCCCAGATCCCGATCAGCACACAAGGCACCCACACGATCATGATGCAAATGGGATGGGCCACCACCGTCAGACGGAAGGACCTAGCACTTCGCGCCGTGAGCCAATGCTGAAAGAGATGGGGAAACATCCCCACGGAGAGTGGGATGAACATGTAAGTCAGAAAGGTGATCGGCGGCACGCCCGCTTCAGCGCTTTGCGTTCGCACGAGATGGCTCTCCCTGGCTTGCTCGATGGCGGGACCGAGACCGCCCAACCTGTTCGAAATCATACTGAAAGCCAGGATCCCCATCGCCATGAAGACCAAGGTCTGGAAGGTGTTGGCCCAAGCCGCCGCCCGGGACCCCCCCGCGAAAACATAGCCCATGACCACCAGACAGATGACCGCCCCGGTGATCGAGGGCGGGATGGCCCCATTGGTGGCGGCGAACACTTCCGGGAAGACCCCGGGAGCGTCTCCTTTCGGCCCGGTCAAACCCATGATGGTCTTGCCCGCTCCGATCACGCCGATCAAAAGATACGGGATCACCAGCAACACCAGAATGGGAAAAAGCAGATAGCCGAGACCGTCTGATTGGAAGCGACTGCGAAAGAACTGAATCTGCGTGACAAAGCCGTGCCGTTTCCCAATGGCCCAGAGCTTCAGCCCGATGACAAAGAAACAGGCGGCGTGGATCAAGCCGGAGGAAGAAGCCATGAGGCCATAGGTGCCGATGCCCAGCTGGAAGGCTTTGCCAGTCGAGCCGACCAGCGCAAAGGCCGTCATGGTGGTCCCGAAAACGGACATCAGCAGCATGAAGGGCCCGATGGAACGGCTCGCCACGAAGTAGTCGTTGCTGGTCCCTCGAAAAAATTTCTTCGAAGTGAGGGCGAAAGACAACAGCAGCCCGAGGTAGGCTAGAATGACAAAAATGGGGGTCATGAGGAGGGCGGGCGCTTACGGATTTTCGCTGTCCTCGGGCTGATCAGCCCAGTCCTCCAAGTGACGCGGCCAGGCCCAGCGGATCACCAAGGCCCAGAAAAGGGCTACCACTAGGGAGTAAGCCGCGTGGTAGGCCAGGCCAACTGGGAGAAAACCGAAAACCAAATGGCCATTGTCCCAATTCCACTCATCCTGATGAAGAATCGCCAGGAGAAGGAAGCCCAAGATCGCGCCAAGAACAGGCGGCTTCATCCCTTACTCGCCGAAGGCGTAGAGGTGGGTCTGGCTGGTGACATAGAGCACGCCATTGGCCACCACCGGGGAGGAATAAATCGGGGAGGAGAACTCGATTTCATTGAGCACCTCCAACTCCGGACCCGCTTTGTAAATGGTAATGATGCCATCCTCATTCCCGAGGTAGACCTTGCCATCCGCTACCAAAGGCGAGCCCCAAATGTGGCTGCGCGTGTCGTGCTCCCACTTCATTTCTCCGGTTTTCGCGTCGAGACAGAAAAGGCGGCCAGTGTAATCGGAGACATAGACCAAGCCATCCGCCACCGCGGCCGTCGAGATCGTTCGCTCAATCCCATCGAAGCTCCAGGCTGCCAACTCGCCCGAGCCCTGCGAGCCGGCCGGCACCGCCACGAAGTTCCCCAGACCCTCGCCATGTTCCGGGTCTTGCCCAATCCCGACGTAAATCATGTCGTCCACGATGACCGGGGTGGCAATCAGCTCGCTCGGGCCCTCGAAGGTGGCATACTTGATGGGCTTGCCATTCTCATCCCGGCGGTAGGAAGCCGGGTTGCAATCATAGCGGAAACGTTCTTCTAAAATGCCGAAGCCGTCCTCATCCAAGACCGGCTCCAGATCAAAGCCATAGAGGAACCCATCTCCGGCTCCGAAGACCAAAAGGTCCTCCTCTAGCCCTTTGGTGATGGCGGGGGAAGACCAGTTGCAATGGAGGATGCGCTTGCTGATTCCGGAAGCTTCTTCGCCCTTCAGCTCTCCGGTGTTCTTGTCGAGCGCGATGAGGGAGGGGGCTTGGGGAGAAGGTATATTGATGTGGGACCAATCCACTCCATTGGAAGTCGAGACGTAGAGCAAGTCGCCGTGGATGATGGGCGCATTGCTAGCAATGTTATGGGGAAAGACTCCTAGCTCCGCCCGCATGTCGTAGATCCAGAGAATATCCGCATCGCTCTCATCCAGCTCGACCGGCTCCCCCGCGCTGACATACTTGACCTCCTCCTGGAACCCTTGGTTCCCGTCGGAAAGGCCGTTCAAGTCGACGCAGACAATCTCACAGCGGTTGGAAACAAACCAGGCGCGATCGCCTTCAATGTGAGGTGAGGAACAGATCCCGAGATACTCCCAGTCGGAAACCTTGCCGGCCCCCAATTTGAGAGCCACAAACTGCCACTCAAACTCACCGGTCTCCTCGTCCAGACAATAAATGATTCCTCGGTCGCCAAGATGCTTTTGGCTGCGGGGAATTTCATTATTGGTCCCGACCAGGATTTTGCCCTCCCCCACCACCGGCGTGCCGTAGGATTGCGAGCCCAGCTTGGCCACCCATTTCACTCCCTCCGTCGTAGCCATGTCGATGTCCTCCGTCATCCCGAGGAAATCGCCTGGGTTGAAGTCGCTCGGGATCCCCACGTCCGGAGAAACCATATTGCGCCCCTCGGCGCCGCCCCAAGTGGGCCAGTCGTCGGCCAACAAAGGAGTGAGCGAGAAGACCGCAAGGGTCAGGAAAGAAGCGGTCGTTTTCATCAGTTGTTCGTGATTTGAAGATGATCCACAAAGACCTTTTTCTGGCTTTGGGGAGAGAAGCCGAAGAGGCCAGGCGCCCCTTTCAGATTGGGCGTGGCATGGGGAACCTCGATCGTCCAAGCAGCTGGTTCCTCCGTTCCTTTTTCCCAGGCCTTGGCCCGGATGATACCACTCCCATCCTCCAAGAGATCGACGCGCGTTTTCAAGGTATACCAAACCTTAGGCGAGATGGCGAAGGGAACCGCCACCTTCAGCCGCTCGTGGTTGGAGCTGACTTCCAGTTGGTTCCAGTTGCCTTTGAGGGTGATGAGGTAGCGTTGGTTGATAAGGCCGACGTCCGACTTGATCCGTCGGTTGCCATCGGTCATGACATCGGCCTGAAAGGTGTAGTTCCGGCTGTCGGGATGACCAATGAAGGTCTGGGTCCGTTGGAAAAGAATGCGGTCGAGCGTCTTGGCGAGAACTTGGTTCCCATCCACCTCCCGAATGTCCCACTTGAAACGGGCTCCGATCCAAGGAAGGGGCGGGAAGGCGAAACCCGCCTCGCCGATGGCCGCCCCTTCAAAATCCTCCTGGTAAGGGTAGTTCGGGAGGACCCGGCCCCGCACCGTGCCCGCCACTTCCTGCCCTGCCACCGTGGCGACGCCTCGGAACATACCAGCCGAGAGGGCAGCCCCTTCCCCGGCCGAGATTTTCAGAGGTTTCGAGGAAATCGAAGCGTCCATCTTAGCCTGCACCTTGGCGGTGGGCGGGATGAAAGGGGCGAAGCTGGGCGTCAGTTCGGTCTCGAGCGGGAGGCCCTTGGCGTCGACTGGGGTGACACTTAAAAGGGAAGACTCCCCAGGTTGCAAAAGCACCTCACCGGGAGCCACCCGCAAAGCAATCGGTTGGCCGGCCGACAGGGCGGGCCTTTCCGGCACCGGCGCGAAGGAGCGGTTCTCTCCCTCCAGGGCAAAGCAATAAAGCTGCTCGGTGGTGTGCAAAAGCAAGTGCTGCTGGCTAACGGATGGCGAACCGATGAGATTGCCCTCCAACTCCATTTCCGCCACGATCTTCCCACTGGTCGCCTCGGGCTTGATCACAAACAGCTTCCCATCCAAGAGAGGCGCGAAAAGATAGCCGCCGTAGAAAAGAGGCGAGGAATGGAGATTGGAATTCCCCAGCTTGAGCGACCAAACAATCTCCCCCGTTTCCACATCCACGCTCGCCAACTCCCCCTTGGCTGTCAGTTGGTAAACTCGATCCTCCACCAAGACCGGGGAACTCGTAAACATCACCAGCGGATTGCGCCAAATCTCGACTTCTGGATCCAGGACCGCCGGGTTCTCCGGATCGACGGTCTCGGGAAGTTGGATCGCGATCATGCGACCCATCTCCGAAGTATCCACATTCTCCTTTCCGTGAATGCAAATGAGCTTGTCTCCGTGGACCACAGGAGAGGAATTGACCCCTCCTTTGCTCATCTGGAAACGCCAGAGCGGATCGCCATTGAGCGCATTGACCGCCACCACATTCCCGCAGCCAGTCCCCGCATAGAAGACACGCATTCCGTAGCGGGTTTCCACGAAGGGAGTCGAAAAGGAACTGTCCTGAGGCCCCACCCCGGGAGTCGAGACATAGGCCAGCTCGCCCGTAAACTTGTCGAAGGCATAAAAACGATCGCGGGCGGGGCCCTGCGCGCCCCAACTGGTGTTGATGAAGTGGATGATGACCAAGTCGCCCACGATGATGGGCGCTCCGGTCCGCCCGTTGGGGAAGGTCAGTCGGCCGTATTCCTCCATGCTCGAATGATCAAAGAGCATTTCTCCATCGGGACTGAAGCCCATGAAGACCCCGTTGGTGGTTTGGAGGTAGAGATTGCCCGTCTCCTCATCGATGACAGGGGCTCCGATGGCGTAGCGATTGTAAATGGTATCGCTAATAAAGTCATTGAAACGGGACTCCCAAATCGTCTCGCCGGTTTTCAGATCGAGGCAAGCCAAGACCTCCTGCAGCTCGATCCCCGTTCCCTCATAGCCCCATACATAAACCCGGTCGCCTCGGACCAAGGCCGTTCCGCGCCCGTCCAGGGGATTGGTCCAGAGAGGTGTCAGTCCTCCCTCGGGCAGTGTCAGATCGATTGACTCCGAAGCTTGTCCTGTTTGGAAAGGCCCCCGCCAAGTGAGCCAATCGCCCGAAGATTGATAAGTAACAGACTCCTCGGCCGAAGCGAGGGAGCTGAGAAGAAGGAAAAGCGCGAAGAGGGGACGCATAGGCAGGAGGGGCGGAAAAGGGAGAGGGACGGTTCACCCAAAATACGCAGGCTCGTTGCCCTTTTTCCACTTAATATTGCAGCCGCTGCTGGGATAAACGGGAGAAGGCACCTTTTGGCCT
The DNA here is from genome assembly GCA_039027815.1 of Verrucomicrobiota bacterium. Lineage (NCBI taxonomy): Bacteria > Pseudomonadati > Verrucomicrobiota > Verrucomicrobiota bacterium. The sequence goes on along the minus strand of JBCCJK010000007.1, from coordinate 1,244 downwards.
GCCAGGAGGGCGTTCACAGCCGCTCGCAAATCCTTGCCCGTGACCTTAGCCGCCCCGCCTCGCGGCCGGGAATCATCGAACTGACCAGCGTAAAAAAGCTCTCCCTGCCCGTCGAAGAGAAAAAAGTCCGGCGTGCAGGCAGCGCCGTAGGTCTTGGCGACCGCTTGGTCTTCGTCAAAGAGATACGGAAAATCCCAGCCGGAAACTCGAGCGAATTGGACCATTTTCTCGGGCGCGTCTTGCGGGTAGTTTTCGACGTCATTGGAACTGATGGCGATGGTGGCCACGCCCTGTCCTGCCACCTCTCTGGCGAACTCCCCGAGCGCCTCCGCCAAATGGACCACGAACGGGCAGTGATTGCAGACGAAGGCGATCAAAAACGGCTGCCCGGCCTCCAGAGCCTGGAGGGACCATTCCCGCTCAGACCTCGGGTCAGGAAGAGCGAAAGCAGGGGCCGCGTCGCCGGGCTTGAGAGAAAAGGTGGATTGCACTTCGGCCATGGCCTTCCCCTACGCTCTCACAGACGAACCTGCAAAATGAACTGGCAGAAAGGCCGCCTGAATTTTGATCTACCCCGAAGCACGAGAAAGGCGCGCGCCCGGCCTCGCCATCTGGCGGACGCGGGACCGGCTTGGGGCGACCAGCTCCGCATCCCAAGTCCCCACGTCTTTCCACCCAGACCAGCCCAAAACAAGCCCAAAACCGACCGAACTTCTTCTTGCGCAGATCGCCAATCGATGGCCTAAGTCTCCTCCCAAATTTTGCGCAGGTAGCTCAGCGGTAGAGCAGTTGGCTTTTAACCAATTGGTCCTGGGTTCGAATCCCAGCCTGCGTACCATTTCCCCCTCCGCTTCCTCCGGCCAAGACCGCCATCGCAGGGCCTGTAAGCGCTCAGAGCCCTCCCAATCAGCCGTCCAAAAACGTCTCAAGGACAGGCGCAAAGCTAAAGAAGAGAAATCGACCGCATCCGAGGAAGGTCTGATTTGTCTGCGGTCACCGGGGCCGAAGTGAGAATCGGCTTGCATCGAGGCTTGAGCTGCTCCTGAGAAATTTGCCGCAAGTTCGGAAAGACAACCGACCTAGGGAAGCGCTGAACAAGTTGGTTTTTTTCAGAAGGGGTGGAAGAGAGGGGAGATATTCCTGCCTGAGAGTGCCGTATTCTACTGTGAGTGGAGCGTCTTGAAGGGGAAGAGTCCTAGGTTGTGGTAACCCGAGCTCTTCGAAGCTCTCTCCAATGGCACTGT